>JALSGI010000731.1 GCA_026982835.1 Planctomycetota bacterium
CTTCGTTCCAGGAAGCGGGCCAGGAGGTGGCGCCCGCGGCCTGCCAGGCCGGTTGCAGAAGGGGCCTGGGCCTGCTGGGCCTGGTGGACGCGTTGGGCCGAAGGGAGCAGCTCGGGCAACTCGCCCCACCGCTCCCGGGGGATCTCGATCAGCGTCTGCTTCAGCGGATCGAGCAACCACACGGCGTCGGCAATGGGCAGCAGCACATCGTAGTCGTGCGTGACCACGATGGTGGTGGCCCGGTGTTCCTGGTGCGTCTGCCGGATCAGTTGCACGGTGCCCTGGGACGTGACCGGGTCCAGACCGCTGGTGGGTTCGTCGTAGAGCATCACCTGGGGCCGGAAGGCCAGCGAACGGGCGATGGCAAGCCGCTGTCGCTGGCCGCCGCTCAGGGCAGCCGTGGGTCGATCAGCCGGGACGCCCAGCTGGCGCAACCAGTACGGGGCCTCGTCTTCGTCCGGCGGAGGCACGCGGCGATGGGCCAAGGCGAACTGCACGTTTTGTTCCGGGGACCACTCATCGAACAGGGCAAAGTGCTGGAACACCACGCCCACGCGGGGAGGCCCTTGCTGGCCCGGGGTTTCACAAACCACCTGCCCGCGATAGTGCACCACGTCGCTCTCTTCGCGGGTAATCAGGCCGGCCAGCATCCGCAAAAGCAGCGTCTTGCCCACCCCGCTGGGGCCGACGATCAAGGTCAGCTTGCCCGGGGCAAACTCGGCCGTCACGTCCCGCAGCAGCGTGCGCCCCTGGACCCGCAAGGTCACCCGTTCCAATCGCACGGTTGCCGCCGCAGCAGTGGAAGAAGGAGGATCGTTCATGCCCGCTTGGTTGCTCCCTGGGGATCGCATCGAGAAACGACTGCTCCATCATGTACACTGGAGCCGATCTGGTGCAACCGCGGGTGTGGAATCGAACCGGGTCGGGCCGTATTCTAGGGGGCGGCTGGAGACGAAGCCCCTTGTCCTCCCCCTTCCACGGAGTGCAACGCATGAGCACCTTGGAACAGCGCCGGCAGCAGGGGCTGAAGCGCCTGGAAGCGATGCTGGGGGCAGAACAGGCCCAGGCCGTACGCCACGCCTGGCAGGAAATCTGCCCGGAGTTCGAGCAATACGTGGTGGAGTTTCTGGCCGGGGAGATCTGGTGCCGCCCCGGTCTGGACCAGCGGACCAAGAGCCTGGTCACCATCGCCGCGTTGGCGGCGCTGGGCCGCCCGCGAGGGCTGGAGCTGAACATCCGCATGGCCCTGCGCAACGGGGCCACGCGGCAGGAGATCGTGGAGACGCTGCTGCATCTGGCCCCTTACGCGGGGTTCCCGGCCGCCTGGGAGGGGCTGGCTGCCGCCCGGGCGGTGTTCGACCAGGTGGCGGAGAAAGGGGCAGAGTGAAGTTGCCGGCCGCGAGATGAAAGACACTTCCGAGGCCGGAAAGGAAAAATTCCCCCCGATGCGGACTTTGTGGTGAAACCCCCGCCCGGGGCTGTTAAACTAATCCCAAGACA
>JALSGI010000732.1 GCA_026982835.1 Planctomycetota bacterium
GGGCCTTTTCGACATCCCTGTGGATCACCTCTACGCCGCCCCCGTGCTCAACGACTACTTCCAGAAAACCTTCCAAAAAACCCACGTCTCCGACGAGGAACTGGTGGTGGTCAGCCCGGACGAGGGAAGCATCAAGCGGGCCGTGGGGCACGCCAAGCGGTTGGGCGGAGCGCTGGCCATTGTGGACAAGCGTCGGGCCAGCGCCGAAAAGACCCAGCAGGCCAACCTCATCGGAGGACCGGTCGAAGACCGCGTGGCCCTCATCTTCGACGACATGATCAGCACCGCCTCCAGCATCTGCGGGGCGGCTCAACTGGTCCACGAGGCCGGGGCGCGAAAAATCTACGTGGCCGC
Organism: Planctomycetota bacterium; assembly: GCA_026982835.1. Lineage (GTDB taxonomy): Bacteria > Planctomycetota > Planctomycetia > Pirellulales > S012-138 > S012-138. Next base: position 355 of record JALSGI010000732.1, read on the forward strand.
CACCCACGGGGTGCTCTGCGGTCCGGCCGTGCAGCGGCTGCAAGAAGCCCCCATCGACGAAGTGGTGCTCACCGATACCATCCCCCTGCGCCAGGAACAAAGACTGCCCAAGATCAAAGTGCTCAGCGTGGCTCCGCTGCTAGGGGAGGCGATCAAGCGCATCCACCGCGACGAGTCGGTCAGCGAGTTGTTCGAAGACAAGAAAAGAGAACCCCAGGAACAACTCGCCCGCTAGCCGCTCTGCCCCTTGCACAGTCCCTCCTCCTGCCGGGCCGCTCCGGCCCCCCCTCCTCAGCCGCCCAGGCGATCGGCCCGACCCGCGTCCACCCGGCGGCAGTAGGCGATGATTTCGGCTGTGGTCTTGGGCAGCTCTCCGGCCGGGGGGGCCGTGGCAGTGGAGGTTTCGGCCGGAGCGGTCTCGGGGGCCTGGGATGCCTCTTCCGCTTGGAGCTCTTCGGCAGGTTCCGGCTCCGGGGGGGCAGCAGCCGCGGCTTGCGGCTCCTCGGGGGTGGAGGCTGGCTCTTGTACGGTGGCCGGCTCCGGTTCCGCCTTGGCCGCCGAAGCCTCCGGTTCCGGCGAGCTTTGCTTGCTGTCGGCCTTGCGAGCCGCGGCCAGAATCTCGGCCGTGCTCATCTTGGCCCGGGGCTTCTTGGGAGCCTCCGCCGGGGCTTCCGAAGGAGCCTTGGCCGGGGCTTCTTCGGCCGTCCTTTCTGCCGCGGCCGGTGGCTTGGCCTGCGCCGCTGCGGAGGCTCCCTGACGCCGGGCCGCCGCCAGGATTTCGGCCGTGCTCATTTTCTTGCGGGCCGGCTTGGGTTTTTCGGCAGTGGGTTCTTCTTTTTTCTTGGCTGCGGGAGTCCCGGCGGCTTTTCCGGCTCGGGCCGCCGCCAGAATCTCCGCCGTGCTCAGCTTCTTCTTGCCCGCAGGAGCCGCGGCCGGTTGCTTGGCTTCCGCACTCCTTTTGGCCGGGGCGGCCTTTCGCGCGGCCGCCTTGGTCGCCTCGGCTTCCGCCTCCAGACGCTCGGCCTCCTCGGCAGTGATCCTTCGCAAATACGCCACGTCGATATCGAACCACGCCACCAGGGCCGGGTCCCGAAACTGCACCAACGCCTTGCCGTTGTAGTTGATCGTCTTCACCTGGCCCACCTT
>JALSGI010000733.1 GCA_026982835.1 Planctomycetota bacterium
TCGACGCCGCAGGCGTCGCAGCTTCCTAGCCGGGGGTCGTCAGACCCCCGGAAGGCAGCGTTTTCCTTGTCCCTTAGAGCCTATCCGAAAAATCCCTGCGTTCTCGGAAATAGTGAGGCTCGAACAATTTTTCGGATAGGCTCTTAGCATCCCGAAGGGATGCCAGATGAAGGAACGGTCCGTTGGTTTCTGGCACCCCTGCCGGGGTGCTGGGTGAGAGAAAGGCCGCCGCGGCCCGGTGGTCTCCGCTTCGCTACGACCACCGGCTACAAGGCTGGCAAGCCTTCGGCTTGCTTTTGCTCTGGAAATGCTCCATTTTGTGCTGGCACGCTAAACATGTACCCAGCTTCAGCTGGCGGAGCCCCGGCGAGCCGCGCTCCGCGAGCTTACGCTCGCGGCTCACGGAGTCAAAAACAATAGCCGCCGCTGTTTTGAAAAACCGCATGCTCACGCATGCGGCTCGCCGACGCGAAAAGAAACGCCAACTTGCACACACCACCACGCTGCTGTCGCCGTAAGCCAGCAGTGAAAAAAACTAATTGATTCCAGAGGAGGACCTCCGCGGCATGATCGCCATTGTCGATTACGGGATGGGCAACCTCCGCAGCGTGCAGAAGGCCTTCGCCCGGCTGGGCCACCAGGCTGCGATCACCAGCGACCCGGACCAGGTGGCTGCGGCCCAAAAAGTCGTGCTGCCCGGCGTGGGCGCCTTTGCCGACGCGATGCACAACCTGCGCCAGGCCGCCCTGGTGGAACCGCTGCTGGAGGCGATCCGGCAAGAAAAGCCTTTTCTGGGCATCTGCTTGGGGCTGCAACTGTTGTTCCAGGAAAGCTACGAGGACGGCCGCCACCAGGGGCTGGGGGTGCTGCCGGGCAAAGTGGTGCGATTCCAGTTGCCCCCGGAGTACAAGGTGCCCCACATGGGCTGGAATCAACTGCGGATTCGCCGCCGGGCGGCCATGCTCCAAGGCGTGGAAGAGGGCACCTATGTCTATTTCGTCCACTCCTACTACGTGGTGCCCGAGGACGAACAGGTAGTGGCTACCACCACCGACTACGGCTTGGAGTTCGTCTCGATGGTGGCCCGGGGACGGCTGCAAGCCACGCAGTTCCACCCGGAAAAGAGCCAGCAGGTGGGCCTGGCCATGCTGGACCGCTTCGCCCGGCAAAAGGACTAGCGCCTGCCGGGTACTTCCGCACCGAGGGCTTGAGGGCGTGGAGGCTTGGAGGCTTGGAGGGAGCCGGAGCCCCGCACGTCAGTGCGGGGAGAACGGCGTGTGCCGTCTTGGGTCTTGGGCGGGAGCTTCCGCACCGGGCGAGCATCGGCTTGCGGCGTGCGGTGGTGCTGCCGCACCGGAGGTCTTGGGTCTTGGGTCTTGGGTCTTGCGGTGGTGCTTCCGCACCAGTGCGAGAAAAAGCGTTTATTCTCGCAACCGGCGAGCCGCGGGCGCCAGCCCGCGGTTGGCGAGCCCCGGGCCCCTAGCCCGGGGAGAGCCGGGGCAAGAACAAGTGCTGGCGGGTCCATCCGGCCCACGGAACTACCGCTGCCGAAGTGCCGCACCGGCAGGGCCGGACCGGGAGCGTACCACCTGCTGGCGCCAGGGCCGCCGCCGGCGGTAACTTTGCAGCTCAGCGGCCACCTGTTTTTGCAGTCTGCCCGGGGCAGCACGCAGGGCCTGCACGGCCCAGTGCACCGCTTCGTCGAACCGCCCCTGTTCGGCCAGGGCCGCCGCCAGCGTGCTCAGCGTGGCGGCGTCGCGGAAGTGGGTCAGGAGGCAGGCGCGGCGGGCCAGCTGCACGGCCCGGGGACCGTTGCGCAACTGCGGCTGCGGGGCGGTGGCCAGGATCCAGGCCAGGTTGTTCAGCGCCGTGGTGTTGTCCGGATCGTGGCGGAGCACCTGCTCGTAGTCCCAGGCGGCCAGGTCCCAGCGGCCTCGCCGCTGATAGAACCTGGCCCGCAACAGCCGCGCCGAAATCAGTGAATCGTCCTCTTGCAAGGCCCGCGTCGCCGCCCGAAGCGCCGCGGCCCCCTGGCCCTGCTTTTCCAGCCGCACGGCCTCCAGGTACCACAAGGGGCCGTGGTGCGGATGGTTCCGGAGTGCTTGCTCCAGCAGGGGTTTTACCGCCCCAGGCCCTTGGCCTTCCAGCAGCACGCCCAGGGCCAGCGTGAGCACGTAGGGGTCGTCCGCCTCCAGCTCCACGGCGGCCCGGGCGTCGCGCAGCGCCTCTTGCCGCTGCCCGGCCCGAAGCAGCGCCTGGGCCCGCAAGGCCAGCAACCGTGGCGTGGCCCCGCGGAAGGCAATCGCCCGGGTGAACGCCTGGGCGGCTTCGGCGAAGCGGTGTTGCGTGCTGGCCAGCAATCCCAGCAGCAGGTGCACCTGGGCGTGGCCGGGGGCGAGTTTTTGCAGCTTTTTGAGTTCTCCTTGGGCTTGCTCGTGTCGGCGGAGCTTCAGCAGCACCTCGGCCCGCAATAGCCGCACATCCAGGTGCTTCGGCTCCGCTTGCAGGGCGGCGTCGAGATCGGCCAGGGCCTGAGCCCACTGCCGTTGCTGGGCCAGGAATCGGGCTCGGCCCAGCCGTACCTCGGCGTCCCCGGGTGCCAGGCGGCAAGCCCGATCCAAGTACAAGCGTTGCTGCCGGGGATCGTCGCTCAAGTGGCCCAGCACGGCCAGGGCTCGGGCCTGCAAACGCACGTCGGCCGCCGGGTAGCGCAGTGCTCGTTGCAACAGCTCTCGGGCCTGTTCGCTTTTGCCCTGCATGAGCAGAAAACGGCCCAGCAGATAGTACGGTTCGGCCGCATCGGGCACCAGCTCCAGGGCCTCTTCGGCGTCGCGGGCACCCAGGCGAACCAGCTTTTTCAAGAATTGCAGCTCTCCTTCCGACTGCGGCGAGGCGTCCCGGACCGTGGTGAGCAGATAGGCCGCACGCTGCAGCAGGGCCGAGGCCAGCAGTTGGCGGCAGAACTGGCGATCCTCGGGCCGGTGGAGTCGCCGCAGCGCCTGGCGGCAGAACTCGGCCCCCTGGCCCAGCTCGAACATGCTCTCGGCCGCAATCAACGTGCACACCGCCTGGCTCAAGGCCGGATGGCCCGGCTCGACGGCCGCTTCCTCCCCCCGCAGCGGTGCCAGCAGGAGGAGCACCCCCAAAGCCCAAGCCGTCGTGCCGCGGAAAAGTTGTGCCATGATCACCGACACTGTGGTTGCAAGTTGCCGGAAAACAAGCGGCGAAAGTCCCCTTAGTAGTATCGGCAGCTCGGCCACCCGGAGCGTTCGATAATTGCCCGGGGGCGGACTTGTTCAGGAATTGGCCAAGTGGGCAAGAGTTTGCCGGCCGCTTTGCCGGGCAAGGCGCCCGTGCTGCTAGCAGCAGCATCGCTTGCGGCGGCGATTTCACCGGGGAGGAAGAACAAACGGTTGCCAACGCCGGGCAATTGGAGAAAATGGGCGCCGCAGCGTGCCAACCTCGTACAACTTGCCGCCGCGTGTTCGCGGCCCCCCGACGCAAGCGACAACGCATAAGGAGCCTGGCCATGACCGCGTTTCCCGAGATCGAAAAAATCCGTTACGAAGGTCCCGAGTCCCGCAACCCCCTGGCCTTCCGCTACTACAACCCGGACGAAGTGGTCGAGGGGAAGCCGATGCGGGAGCATTTTCGTTTTTCGGTTGCCTACTGGCACACATTCCGCGGCACGGGCTCGGATCCGTTCGGGGCCCCCACGATGATCCGCCCCTGGGAAGGGGCCGATACGCTGGAGACGGCCAAGAACCGCGTGCGGGTGGCGTTCGAGTTCATGGAAAAGCTGGGCGTGGAATACTACTGCTTCCACGACCGCGATGTGGCTCCCGAAGGCAAGACCCTGGCCGAAACCAACCGCAACCTGGACGAAGTGGTCCAGGTGCTCAAGGAGGAACAAGAGCGGACCGGGATCAAGCTCCTCTGGGGCACGGCCAACTTGTTCTCCAACCCCCGCTACGTGCACGGGGCGGCCACCAGTTGCAACGCCGACGTGTTCGCCTACGCCGCCGCCCAGGTGAAGAAAATGCTCGAAGTGACCCACGAGCTGGGCGGCCAGGGGTATGTGTTCTGGGGCGGGCGCGAAGGGTACCAGAACCTCTACAACACCGACATGAAACGCGAGCTGGACCACCTGGCCGCGTTCCTGCACATGGCCGTCGATTACAAGAAGAAGATCGGCTTCACCGGGCAGTTCTATATCGAGCCCAAGCCCAAGGAACCGACCAAGCACCAGTACGACTCCGACGCGGCCGCATGCATCAACTTTCTGCGGGCCTACGACCTGACCGAGGATTTCAAGCTGAACATCGAAACCAACCACGCCACGCTGGCCGGGCACGAGATGATGCACGAGATCGAGTATGCGGCCCACCAGGGCTTCCTCGGCTCCATCGACGCCAACACCGGCGACCTGCTGCTGGGTTGGGACACCGATCAGTTCCCCACCAACATCTATCTGACCACGCAGTGTATGCTGGTGATTTTGAAGTACGGAGGCTTGGTGGGCGGCATCAACTTCGACGCCAAGGTGCGCCGCGAGAGCTTCGAGCCGGTGGATCTGTTCCACGCCCACATCGGCGGCATGGACGCTTTTGCCCGCGGGCTGAAGATCGCCGCGGCGATCCGGGCCGACGGGCTGTTGGAGCAGTTCGTCAAGGAGCGGTATAGCTCCTGGGACACGGGCATCGGGGCCCAGATCGAAGCGGGCAAGCACACGCTGGAGTCGCTGGCCCAGTACATCCTGGAAAAAGGCGACATCGAGCCCAACCGCAGCGGCCGCCAGGAGTACCTGGAGAATCTCATCAATCGATACCTGTAGCGGCGGCAAAGACGGTCTTCCGCCGCAGCGAGCTTGCGGACCGGCCAGAGAGCCTCAGCGGGCAAACTGGTCCCGGGAAACGGCCACCGTGTGCGGCCGCCCCTGGCGAAGCAGGCCCGGCCGGAAGTGAAGGCGGATTGAGGAGGCGCGGGTGCCCCGGCTCAAGGCCTGATCCAGCTCCTGGGCCGTGCGCACCGTCCAGCTTTCCACGGCGTAGAGCACTTCGCCCACTTGCACCTTTCCGGCCAGGGGCCCGCGGGCGTCCACGTGGCTGACCAGCAACCCATGCTCCTGCTCGGGCAGGCCCAGGCGTCGGCTCAACGCCGCATCCAGTTCCAGCACGGTCAGGCCCAGCGGGTCCACTTCCCAGCGGGGCAAGTCGTTCCAGCGGACCAGGGCGTTTCGGGCCAAAGGCTTGGGGGCGGGGCGATGATGCGACTGGAACTGTCCGGGCCGGGGCACCAAGGTGGCCTCCACCGTGACCCGGCGCCGGTTTCGCCACAGGACGATTTGCACCTTCTTGCCCACGGGCGTGGTGCCCACCAGGTTGATCAGATGGATGTCGTCTTCCACTTCTTTACCGTCGAAGCGAAGCACCACGTCTCCGGGCAGGATGCCGGCCTGCTGGGCCGGGCTGTCAGGCGTGACGGCCGTCACATAGGCCCCGATCCGGCGAGGGAGGCCCAGCTGCTGGGCTCGGGCCAGATCGTAATCCCCGTCCAGGTTCACCCCCAGAAACGCCCGGCGAACCTGGGAGTGTTCGATCAGCTCATGGGCCACGAACATGACCATGTTGATCGGGATGCTGAAACCGATCCCTTCGTTCCCGCCGGAGTTGCTGGCGATGGCTGTGTTCATGCCGATCACTTCGGCGTGGAGATTCAGCAGGGGGCCTCCGGAGTTGCCGGGATTGATAGCAGCGTCGGTCTGCAAGAAGTCCTGGTAACGGACCTGTTGGCCGCCCAGCTCCAGCCGCCGGCGGCCCTTGGCGCTGATGATGCCGGAGGTGACCGAGCGACTCAGTCCGAACGGGCTGCCCATGGTCAACACCACCTGGCCGATGCGCACCTGGTCGCTGTTGCCGATGCGCGCAGGGACCAGGTCGCGCGGGGCGACCCACAACACGGCGATGTCGGTTTCCGGGTCGGAGCGGAGCCGCAGGGGGTGGATTTCCCGGCCGTCGCTCAAGTGGAGCGTGATGCGGCCCAGCGGAGCCCCCTGCACCACGTGGCGATTGGTCACCACGTAGAAGCGCCCTTGGTGCTGGATGATGATGCCCGAGCCGGCCTCCTCGATAAAGGCCTGGGGGGAATTGCTGCGGGGATTGGGTTTCTGGGCCTCGATGTGGACCACCGAAGGCGAAGCCGCCTCCACCACCAGCTGGTACACCAGCAGGTGTTTTTCCAGCTCGTCGGCCGCCTGGTCCAACCGGGCCAGGAGCTGTTGGCGTTGTTCCCGGGGGGAGGAGGTGGATTGGGCTCGAACCGCCCACCAAGGGAGCCACTGGAAAAGGGCGTTTCCCAACACCATGCCCAGCAGGAGCATCCCGCCGGCCAACACCGACCGCTGCCAGTTCATACGCTCTCCTTAGCCTCGGACTCGTTTTCGGCGAAACGGCGAGGCGATGGCCCCCCTTTGGGCCGGGCCTCCTTGCCTTGGGATTGCGGGAGTGGGAGGGATGGCGAAAGGGTCAACCGCGGGGATCAGGACAAATCCAGCTCCAGGTCGTTGGTGGTGAGGAAGTCTTCCCCGGCCAAGGGAAAACCGCCTTCGTAGCCCCCGCTCAACTCCGCTTCCCGCTGGCACTTCACACAGGTGGTGGCGTAGGGGAGGATTTTGAGACGGCCCACGGGAATCTTCTGCCCGCAACTTTCACAGATGCCGTATTCGCCGGATTCGATGCGGCGCAGGGCCCGCTCGATCAGGGCCAGCTCCCGGCCTTCCACCTCGGCCAACTGGGAACTCAATTCGTTCTGCTCGCTGTCCAGGGCCGCATCCACCACATCCCCCCCGCGATTCCCTTCGCTCTGGTACAACGTGCCTAACTGGCCGTGCAGCGCTTGCCGCAGGGCCTCCCGCCGCTTGAGCAACAACTGCTTGATCTGTTCCAGGGATTGGGATTTCTTTTTGGACGCTTTGGCTGTTCCGGTTGTTTTTTTCTTGGGCATGGCAACACCTTCCGGTGGGAATCGGCTCCAGGTAGTTCTCTTTCCTTGACACGGTTCAGCTTGTGCCAGTTTTCGGGAAATTTCGCCTCCCCGGTTCAGGCACTCCAACTATAGTACGCAAAACCGGTGCGAAGGATCACAAAATCGGATAAGGGGGTCTGCAACGGGGCCTGTCTGGGGGCATTGAGCGCAAGCCTTTTGTTGACTTTCACTTGCGTCGAATGATGTCGCTTCTCCGGCCCCAGCCGCCTGCGGGCCGCAAAGAGGGCCGGGATGCTGGGACATTTGGGCTGCGCACCGCCAGGGCGGCGGCTTTGCCGTACATCGTCAAAACTTCGAGGAATGTGCAGATTTTTTGCTTTCTCGGGGGCGAAACCGCAAAAGCGGTCCCGACCCCCTCTGCCAGGGAGGGACCCCCTGCGGCCGTTTTGCCCCCGCCAGGGAAAAAAGCTATCTGTTTCCAGGGGATTTTCCACTCCCCGGGCACCTTCCCCGGGTGGGCCGCGAGACGTTTCCCGCTGCAACCCCAAGCCCCGAAGTTCATCACATCCGCAGATCGAAGGGGAAATTCATGGCGGAGTACAGGACGTCGGCGGGCCGGGACACATCGGTTCTGGCGCCCAGCTTCTCCCTGAGAATCCACGCCGAAAAACGCTATCGGCTGTGTGTCTCCTTGCCCGAATGCCTCGTCGGCCGAGCCAAAGACGCCCACATCCGGCTCTCCCATCCCCAAGTGGCTCCCCACCACTGCCGCTTCTACTGGAAAAACCAGCAACTGTGGGTCAAAGCCCTGCAAGGAGAAGTGGTCCTCCAGCACCGACCCCTGGATCAGGCCCTGCTCGGCCCGGGCGATCTGCTGCAACTGGGACCGGTGCGGCTGGAGATCCTTTCCCTGAGCACGTCCTGGAACCCCCTGCCGAAAGCCCCCCTCCATGCTCCCTCGCACAGGGGGGAAGCCCCAGCCCCCCCTCCGGACTGGGGAATGCTCTTTTCCCAGCGCCTGGACCACTTGGAGCAACTCTGCCGCCAGCTGAAGTGGGAAGAGGGCGAACTGGCCGGGCTCTGCTCCCGGCTGCAACGCCTGGAGGAACAATGGACTTCCTGCTCTCCGCAGCGGCTGGTGGCCGAGGCACTAGCCCCCCTGCAACGACGCCTGGACCGTCTGGAACGCCGCCAACGCCGACTCACCCGGCGGCTCTACCGCTGGTGGCGGCAGCAGGACTCCTGGCAGCACCACTTGAACCAGCAGCTGCTTCACTGGGACACGCAAGCCCAGCGACTGGACCAGCAACTACAGCAGGCCCAGCAGTCGATCGACCAGGCCCGCGCCGAGCACCAGCAACTGGCCCAACAACTGGCCCAGCTCCCCCCGGCCGACTCGCCGTGGGACCCGCAGGCAGTAAACCAAACGGTCGATCAAGCCGTCGCCCCACTACTGGAACAAATGGAGCACCTGGAGCGGCGGCTTCGCGAGCTGGAGCAGTGGACCCGCTGTTTGCGGCGGGAGCTACGCGGCGAGATGCACTCGGAGGTGGAAAGCCGCCTGGCGGACCTGCGGGCCGAACGGGAAGCCTTGGAAACGCTGCGGCAGAACCACGGTGCCTCGGCCGGGGCCATGCCCGTGACGGCTCCCGGGGTGGGCTTTCCGGTGGCCAAAGAGAAAGCGCCCCAGGAGCCGGCTGCGGAGGCCGAACCCCCGCAAACGAAAACCCGGCAGGAAAGTCCGCCGGCGGAATCTCTTCCGGCCGAGCCGGTCCCCTCGGGCCAGGAAGATTCCCACGCCGCGACTTCCCCGGCGGCCGAGCAGGAGCTTTCCCGGGAGGAAGCCGCCGCGCCTGCAACCGGCAAGGAATCGTCCGAGTCCGTGGCTGACGATGCCCCGGCGGAGAACCCCTCTGCGGAGTCGCCGGACCGGGAACGCCACGCGGAGTTCCCCTGCGATCCTCAGCACGGCTCTTGCTTGCCGCAAACCGAGCCGGAAGCTCACTCCCTCCAGCCGGAGGAAAGCCAACCGGCAGCCTCTTCCCCCCAGCAGCAAGCCCAAGAAGAAGTCATGGCGGCTGGCGGTTGTTCGCTGAGCACCGTGGAGCTTTTCCGGCGTTTGGGAATCCAGGTGCCGGGTCTGGAGATGGGAACGGAAGCGGATCAGCCTCCGCAGGGGGAACCCTCGACCGGGGAATCTCCCTCTCTCCTTCAGCAGTCTTCGGAACCTTCGCCGCAGGATGAACAATCCCCGGCAGCCGAGAAACCTGCCGTTGCAGAAGGAGCGGCACGCAGTGCCAGCCCATCGGAGGAACCCCCTTCCGCCCCGGCGGCTTTCGAGGGGGAATCGGTCGAAGACTACATGGCCCGCCTGATGCGCTCAATCGACTCGGCCGCCAAGCCGGAGGCCGAAGAAGCAGAAACCTCCTTCCTGGAAACGGAAAGCGAACCCCCCGGCGAGACTGGAGGCGGACCGGCGGAGGCCGATGGGGAAATCCACGTTTCCCCCGAGACCTTGCAGGCTGCTCCTGGCGGTCCCCCGGCGACCCTGGCGGATTCTTCCCAAGAAGGCACGGCCCGCGGCACTCCCGCCGAATCGCCCGAGACGCTCCACACGTTGCGGCGGCTGGCCAACACCTCGGCCCGCACCGCCATCGAAACCTACCAGCGGCGACTCAAACTCACGGCCACGCAGACCAAGCTCCTCCTGTCGGTGGTGGCCATGCTGGCTTCGTTTGCCATGATGTGGTTTGCCGGCTCGCTGCCGCACAAGTGGGTCTATGGAGCCGCACTGGGCAGCCTGGGCATCTCGATCTACTACGGGCTGCGCTACTTGATGCTCACCGCGCAAGCCACCGGCGAGGAAAAGGAACTGCTGGAGGAGCGCCCCGCGTAACCGGGGGAAGAAAAGCGAGCCCCCGGCTAAAGCCGGGGGAGGCATGAAGGCTTGGAGGCTTGGGGGCTTAGAGCGTGCGAGCCGCGAGTGTCAACTCGCGGAGCCAATTGGCGAAGCAGCGTTTTTCGGTTCTCCTCCGGGAGCTTACGCTCCCGGCTCGCTGTTGGCATCTCCCCCCGCTTACGCGGGGGGCTCTTGTTGGGCATGTTGACGCTTTTTCTTGCTGCGGTGCGGAAGCACCGGCCCAAGACCCACGACCCAAGACGTCGCATGCCGAAACTACCATACCAGACCCGCGGCCGGGAATCACGAAGGGGCCGAGGGGTGCGGCTGAAATTTTGTGGCGGTTTTCAGGCAGCCTGGCGGATGCAGGCGGTCCAAAGGTGGTCAAAAGTTCCATCCAATAGCGCCGCCCGCAGGCTCAACACCGCCTCGGCCCGGCGTTTGCGCCAGTTGCGCATCCCCGACCCCTTACACCGCGCCCCCACCAGGTGCTTGCACGTCCCCTCCACCGCGCCGCTGCCGATGGGAAGCCCCAAAGCCTGATAACGCGGATAGTCCAAACGCCCTGAGTTGTGACGTATATATACGGCCAATCTCCGTAACGCCTCCCGCTTTCGCTTCCCTCGCAGACGCTTCCGCA
>JALSGI010000734.1 GCA_026982835.1 Planctomycetota bacterium
CCCCGGGCTTGGGGGGATGGAGGAGCGTGCGCACGTCAGTGCGGGGAGAGAGTGCGCCGGCCAGCCGGCAATCTCGGATTCCGCAGCGCGAACAGCCAAGCCAACTGGCACTCGGCTCTTTTTTTCGCATAATGCGGTTTTTGACCCGGGTACACTGGGGCAAAGCGGCAACCGAAGGAACCACGGTTTATGTTCATCGCCATCGAAGGGATCGACGGAGCCGGCAAAAGCACCCAGGTCCACCTGTTGGCCCAATGGCTCAAGCAACAAGGCCACACCGTACAGGTGTGCCGCGATCCCGGTTCGACCGACCTGGGCGAGTCGATCCGCCAACTGCTGCTGCAAAGCCGGCACCAGATCGGGGCCAAAGCCCAAATGCTCCTCTACATGGCTGCCCGGGCGCAGATGGTCGATGAACGTATCGCCCCCTGGCTGCATCGGCCCGGCACAGTGGTCGTGTGCGATCGCTACGTGCTTTCCAACGTAGTGTACCAAGGCTACGGGTGCGGGCTGGACCCGCAAACCATCTGGCAGGTGGGCCAGGTGGCCACCGCGGGCGTGATGCCCCAGTTGACCCTGGTGCTGGACGTAGAGCTGGCCGTGGCCCGCCGGCGGCTCCAAGGGCCCCGGGACCGCATCGAATCCCTGGGCGAGGATTTCTTCCGGCGGTTGATCGACGGCTATCGCCGCGAAGCGGCCCGCGACCCGCAGCACATCGTGCTCGTGCCCGCCGAAGGACCGGCCGAGCAGGTGCACCAGGCGATCCGGCAGATCGTGAGTGAGCACTTGGCTTCCTCCGCCCCAGGCAGCAAAAAGCCATGACGCTGCTTTACACCGATCCGCGGTTCCTGCTCCACCAGACCGGCTCCCACCCGGAAAACCCCCGACGACTGCAAACCGTGGTGGACCACCTGGACCGCACCGGGCTGATGCAAACTTGTGCGGCCGTGGAACCGCCGGAAGCCACGCTGGAACAGCTTGCCCTGATCCACCATCGCGATTATATCCACCGCGTGGAGCTTTTCGCCCGGCAAGGGGGTGGGCAAATCGAAGCCGACACGGTGCTTTCCCCGCAGTCCTACCACGTGGCCCGGCTGGCCGCCGGAGCGGTTTGCGACGCGGTGCAGCGTGTGCTGGCAGGCGAGGCACAAACGGCCCTCTGCCTGGTTCGCCCGCCCGGACACCACG
>JALSGI010000735.1 GCA_026982835.1 Planctomycetota bacterium
AGGCTTGGGGGCTTGGAGAGACGGCGAGCCGCCGGCGTCAGCCGGCGGTTTGCAGGCCGCGCACCGTCAGCCCGCCGAGGAGGCCGACCAGGCGTTTCTGCGGCTCTTGGAATCCGGGAAAGAACCATAAGGAGAACAAACACCGGTTCTCACACCACGCGGCCCCCGAAAACAAAACACCGGCTCTCTCCCACAAGGGGAGAAAGCCGGCAGGGGTGGGGAAAGAGGGGGCGGACCGTTCTCTCCACCAGGCGGCCCGACACGGTGGCGATTAGTACATGTCGAAGTCGCCGCCGCCTCCGCCGCCTTTTTTCTTTTCTTCCTTGGGCTTTTCGGCAATCAGGGCGTCGCTGGTCAGCAGCAGCACGGCCACGCTGGAGGCGTTCTGCAACGCCGTGCGAACCACCTTGGCCGGGTCGATGATGCCGGCCTTGACCAGGTCCTCAATCTTGTCGGAAGCAGCGTTGTAGCCCACGTTCCCCTTCTGCTCCAGCACCTTCTCGCAAATCACGCTGCCATCCTTGCCGGCGTTGGCGGCAATGGACGTAATCGGGGAACGGCAGGCTTGCAGCACGATCTTGTAGCCCACCTCTTCATCGTGCGACAGCTCCCCGGGCTTTACCGCCGCCGAGGCTCGCAGCAGGGCCACCCCACCGCCGGGCAGAATGCCTTCCTCCACCGCGGCCCGGGTGGCGTGCAGGGCGTCCTCCACGCGGGCTTTCTTTTCCTTCATCTCCGACTCGGTGGCCGCACCGACCAGGATCTTGGCTACCCCGCCGGCTAGCTTTGCCAGCCGCTCCTCCAGCTTCTCGCGGTCGTAGTCGCTGGTGGCCTCTTCGATCTCGTGGCGGATTTGCTCGATGCGGGCCTTGATGTCGGAAGTCTTGCCCGCTCCCTCGATGATCGTGGTGTTGTCCTTGTCCACCACGATCCGCTTGGCCCGGCCCAGGTCCTTCAACTGCACGTTCTCCAGCTTGATGCCCAGGCTTTCGAACAAGGCCGTGCCGCCGGTGAGGATGGCAATGTCCTCCAGCATCGCCTTGCGGCGGTCGCCGTAACCGGGCGCCTTGACCGCACAGCAGCGAAGCGTGCCCCGCAGCTTGTTCAGCACCAGCGTGGCCAGCGCTTCGCCCTCCACGTCCTCGGCCACGATCAGCAGCGGGCGGCCCGACTGCACCACCTGCTCCAGCAGCGGGATCAGGTCGCGGGCGCTGCTGATCTTCTTCTCGTGGATCAGCACATAGGCGTCTTCCAGCTCGCAGGTCATGTTTTCCGGGTTAGTGACAAAGTACGGCGACAGGTAGCCGCGGTCGAACTGCATCCCCTCGACCAGCTCCACCTCGGTCTTGAGCGTCTTGCCCTCATCGACCGTGATCACGCCGTCCTTGCCCACCTTCTCCATCGCTTCGGCCAGGATTTCGCCGATCTCGCGGTCGTTGTTGGCCGCCACGGCCGCCACCTCGGCCATCTGGTTGCGGGACTTGAC
>JALSGI010000736.1 GCA_026982835.1 Planctomycetota bacterium
CAACCGCCGGCTCACGCCGGCGGCTCGCCTCTACTTTGCGGGAGCTTTTTGGCCGCCCTGTACGTCCGGGCGAAAGGCATTTAGGCTGGGAAAAAAGGTTTCCCCTTGCAGGAGGAATCCCTGGCAGTGTCCGGTTCCGCCACATCCAGCTTGTCGTCCTGGCACCGGGAATTGCAGGCTCGAGCCGCAACCTGGTGGGTCATTTTGCGCATTTCGATCGAGGAGCGTCTGGTCTATCGGGGCGATTTCGCCCTGGGCACGCTGATGCGCTTCTTGCCCATCGTCACCCAGGTGTTCCTCTGGGGAGCTATCTTCGCGGCCAACGATCGGGAGATGATCGCCGGCTACACCTATCACAACTTCGTGGCCTATTACTTGCTGACGATGGTTTCCCGGGCCTTTAGCAGCATGCCGGGGCTGGCCTCGGGGATTGCTCGCCAGGTGCGCGAAGGGGAGGTGAAAAAGTACCTCATCCAGCCGGTGGACATGGTCACCATGCTGCTGCTGGCCCGCGTGGCCCACAAGCTGGTCTATTACGTTGTGGCCGCGGCCCCGTTCGCCCTGGTGTTTTTCATCTGCCGTGGCTACTTTCCCGGCTGGCCCCAGCCGGAAGTGATGGCCGCCTATGTGCTGTCGCTGGTGCTTTCCTTTCTATTGGGCTTTTTCCTGGAAGCGACGCTAGGGATGATCTCCTTCTGGTTCCTGGAGGTCACTTCGTTGCTGTTTGTTTACATGCTGTTCAACTTTTTCTTCTCCGGGCACATGTTTCCGCTGGACATGCTGCCCGAGCCGTGGAGTACGCTGGTGAACTACCTGCCGCTGAAGTACCTGGCCTACTTTCCGGCGGCGGTGTTTTTGGGCAAGGTGCAAGGGGGCGAGTTGGTCCAGGGACTGCTGGTGCAGGTGGCCTGGGTGGTGTTTTTCATCGCGTTGTGCCGGTGGACCTACGCCCGCGGCGTAAATCGTTACAGCGGCTACGGAGGCTGACGCCGTGAACTTCGGACACTACCTGGCCGTGTGGGGCACGTTCGCCCGCAACTCGCTGGTGCGGAACATGACGTTCCGCTGGAACTTCCTCATCAACGCCGTCTCGTCGCTTTCCTGGGTGTTCATGAACCTGGGCTTTTACACGCTGATCTTCCACCAGATCGGCTCCCAGGGCGAGCTGGCCGCCGGCAGCGGCTGGCGGCAATACGAGTTCTTCGTGTTCCTGAGCACCACGCTGTTTGTCAACAGCCTGGTGCAGGCGTTCTTCATGCCCAATGCGGAGGAGTTCAGCGAGTTGATTCGCCGCGGCGGGCTGGATTACGTGCTGGTCAAGCCCATCGACACCCAGTTCCTGGTTTCGCTGCAGCAGGTGGAGTGGTCCTCGCTGGCCAACTTCGTCTTCGGCGGCTGCCTGCTGGGCTACAGCTTGTACCAGCTGGACTATCGGCCGGGGTGGTTCCAGGTGCTGGCCTACCCGTTTTACGTAGGCTGCGGG
>JALSGI010000737.1 GCA_026982835.1 Planctomycetota bacterium
ACATCACGGAAGGCGATCCGGGGGTGCAGACAGGGGAGGGTGCGGCGGTTTTGCAGCCAGGCGGGGTCCATTTCGCTGAAGGCCGAGCGGCGGTTGCGACCGCTGCGCAGCCGCTTCTGCTGCAAGTGCTCCAGCACCACTTCCGGATCGGCCCAGGCATAGTAGTGATCCGGCCCCCGGTCCGGCTCCCACAAGTCAAACGACTCCCCCTTGTACACCGGCCAAAAACCGGGCGGACACTCAGCAGATTTTAAGTCCATCATGGATTTCGCAAGCGTCGCATTCATATCGCCTTGAATAGGCCGAGCGCGCCAACTGCCAGGGGCGTCCACATCCAACCTGGGTTGTTTTCGCATGAGGGCGAAGATTTCCAGGGACTGCTCGGTGGGCAAAAGGGGCAAGGAGGCCGAGTCGGTCCAGGCGAGCACTTCCTGGGCGGGGAATCGGGCCGGGGGACGCCGCTGACCCCGGCGAAACGACTCCAGCGAAGCATACGGTCCCTGCAAGGCCACCTGAGCCGAAGGGGTTTGCGTTTTGGTATCGCGGCGTTCGATACAGGTTAGCGCATAGGTCCACTGGGGATGACCGTCTTCAAATACCCAAAGCCGGTTGTTCACCAAGGTGGTGATCTTCACGGTGCTTGCTTGCTGGAACACGGTTTGTCGGAACTTTTGGGAGCCTTGGGCGCTCCAGGCCGAGCGGGGCAACACCACGCCGATCTGGCCGCCCCGAGCGTGCACCAGGTGCCAGAACCGCCAGCAGAAGGCTTTGTACAGGTCGGGATGGCTTTCGCCTATCCCTGGGTATGGTCCATGGACCAGCGCTTCACGAAGCCGATCTGTTCGTAAGATTTCTTGTTCGAGTTGTTTTTTAAGGTCAGTGCGGCTCCTTTCAAGCTCACGGATTGCTACCTCTCTGCGTCGTTGGTTTAAACCTCGCAAACCTGGCATGTAGCGAGCCCAAAATTCGTGCTTTTCCACATGCGCCTTTTCCCACGGGGGATTGCCCAGGATGCAGTCGAATCCGGGCCGGGGGCGCAGGAACACCTCGGGAAAAGCCACCGGGAAGTGGAGCACTTGCAGGGGCTTGAGCACCCGGCGGGCCCGGCGGTGCAAGGGGGAGTTCCAGAGGGTTTTTTGAATCTCCTTCCAAGGCTGGTAGAGGAGTTCTTCCAGTTGGGGTTGCAGTTCCGGTTCCAATCGGGCGGCGGCCACCAGGTCGCAGAGGGCCTCGGCCACCTGGGTTCGTCGCCGGGCTTCCTGGTGGGCGGCTTGGGCCTGCTGGAGGTCCTGGGGGGTGGCGTCGGCCAGTTGGGCCAGGCGCCGCAGGGGCTTTTGGGCCTGGCCGAGGATTTTTTGGGGATCGAGGAACATGGGGCGGTGTTCCAACTGCTGGGCCACCTCTTCCAGCGTGCCCACCCCCGTGAGCGAATTGCCCACCACCAGGTTGTGGTCCAGAAACGACAGGGGCAGCCCCGGCACAAAGGTGTGAATCCACAGGGAGAGCCGGGCCAGGTCCACGGCCAGCGGGTTCAGGTCCACCCCGTAGATGCACCGCCGGGCCACCAGACGGCGCAGCAGTTGGTTGTCCTCGATACGGGACTGGAGGGCTTTTTCCAGGCCGACTTTTTCCAGTTCCCCCAGGGCCGCCAGGCGGAGCTGGGCCAGCTCTTTTTCCACCTGGGGCAAGGGGCGGCGGTTCAAATAGTCCGAAAACGCCCGCTCGATCCGGTCCACCGCCGCTACCAGAAAGTGCCCGCTGCCCATGGCAATGTCGGCCACGCGGAAGTCGAACAGGGCTTCGGCGGCCTGGTCCTCGGGAAGCTGGTCGAGCCGCTGCAGGTGCTGTTGCAGGGCCCCTTCCAGGGCCTGGTCCAGCAGGTACTCCACGGCAAAGGACTTGGTGTAGTAGCTGCCGGTGCTTTTTCGGGCACCGGAGCGGTTGTGCAGGTAGATGCGTCCCTGGGGGACATCGGGGGGCAGGCCGCGTTTTTGTTCCCGGGGGGTCAGGGGGCGATAGGCCCCGCTGCGCTGGTCCACCACCAGCGGCTGTTCGGCCCAGGAAAGCTCGCTTTCGAGCAACCCTTCGTAAATGGTGCCAAACTCGCGCACACTCAAGGAAGCAAAGTCCACCGGCCCGATGCCCTGCTCGGTGCCGGTCAGCAACAGGTGGCACAGCACCGGCCCCAGGGCCTGGTCCGAAAGGGTCAACTGGGCGATCTGCTGGCCCACCGGAGAGACTTCCCCGCGGCTGGAGAAGAGGCGTCCGTTGTAGATGGGCACACCCCAGTCCGGGTAGCCTTCTTCCACGGCCCGAAACAGCCGCCGCACTTGTTCCCACAGCGCGTCGGTCGGCTCCCAGGGGAGCAGGTCCGCCTGGCCCAGGGCGTAGCCTTGACGGCGCAGTTTTTCGGCCAGTTCCTCGGCCAGGCGTTTGAGCGAACGGTGGCGATAGGACTGGTTCCACTGGTAGGGGAGCAGGTCCTTGTCTTCGGCATAGGCGACAAACAACAGCCGGAACAGGATGGTGAGCACCACCTGGTAGGTTTCGGCCAGGGATTGTTGGGAAGGTCTTCGGCGACCGTGGCGTGCCTGGGCCACGGCTTGGGCCAGGCGAGGGATCACCTCGTCGTAGATGCGCTGGCGAAACTTGCGAGCCAGGTCCCCGGCAAACCGCCGCGAGTGCTCTAAAAGCTGGAACAGATAGCCCTGTTTTTCCAGCGCGGGAGCGGAAAAGATGGCCCAAAGCAGGCCCACTCGGTTCTCCGGCACCAGGTCCAGGTGCAGCTCCAGAAAGGTTTCCGTTCGCCCCCGCTGGCCCACCCCCATGCCGATCTCGGCCGGGTAGATGCGCAGCGCCCGGTGCTGCACCACCAGCACATAGGGGATGTTGTGCTGGTGGGCCACCACCACGGCATAGGAGACGGGGGAGAAGTTGTTGAACCGGGGGAGGTTCTGGTCGGGGGCCTCTTCGGGGCGCAGCAGCACAGCCACGGCCGCCGGGCGTCCGGCCGCGTAAAGCAGCAGGGTGTGGCGGTCGTGGTTTTTCAGTTCAAAGCCCAGGGCACGAAGCAGCTTCTCCCCGCTGGCCCGGGCGGCCGAAGCTGCCTGCCGCGTGGCTTCTTCCCAGTAGGGTTCCTGGGGCAGGCGATGCTTGAGCACATGCTCGGAGAGCATCCCGCGATTGACCACGCCGGGCAACTCGCTTTCGGCCTGCGGCAACACCGTGTGCAAGAAGCGGATGGCCGCATGGGGGTTTGGCTGTTCCAACAAGGCCACGCGGCAGATGCGTCGGGCCTGGTCCAGGGCCATCTGGTACACCGGCGGATCGATGCCCGTGGGTCCGCAGGTCCAGACCTTCTCGCCCCAGGGCACCACCAGCAGCACCGGGGCCGGGCGCCCCCCGTGACGCCGCTTCCAGCAGTTGAGCAGCTCCCCTCGGCGGGGGCGGCTTTGGGCCTGGGCCACGACCACCTCCAGAGCCGGATTGCCTCGGCCCAGGTAAAGCTCTGCTTGACCGAAGGGAGACTCGGGCAATTGAACGCTTCGGGCTTTGGGTTCTTGCAGGAACATCACACGGAAACCCCTTGGCTTTGGCGGAAACCACACTCCCGCAGGATCAAGAGCTTCCCCTACGGCTTGCCCCGCCCGGCAGCCCACCGGCCCCTTGCTTCCCGCGGCCCCCGTGCAGCAGCCGCGGCAAACTGCTGCACACCCTGCTGCACCCTTTCCCGAAACGGGGCAGAATCGCGGGAAAGTGCCTTTCCTGGCGGATTGCCCTAACTGGGAACCTGGCGGAATGTTGCCGCAAGCCCCTAATTTTAAAGGGCTTAACCAATACGCCCGGAGGGATTCGAACCCCCAACCCTCGGATCCGAAGTCCGATGCTCTATCCAATTGAGCTACGGGCGCTTGTTTTGCCACCAGTTTATCCCAAACCCGCCGCAGAGGGTAGAGCCGGTTGGTTGGTCCGGGGCGTGGAGGCGTGGCGAGCCGCCAGCTTTAGCCGGCGGAGGAGCAGTATCGGCGTGCGGCTTGCGGCGTGCGCTGTTGCGCTGGAGCTGCCGCTCCGATGCAAGAAAAAACGTTTCTTCTTGCACCGGCGAGCCGCCAGCTTCGTACGTGTTTAGCCAGCTAGCAACCGAAGTTCGACGCCGCAGGCGTCGCAGCTTCGTAGCCTCACGGTCGTCAGACCCCCGGAAGACAGCGTTTTTCCTTGTCCTTTAGCATCCCGAAGGGATGCCAGAGGGCAAAACGGTCCTTGTTTCTGGCACCCCTGCCGGGGTGCGGGGTGGGATAATGGCCGTCGCTTTCCGGTGGTCTCCGCTGCGCTCCGACCACCGGCTACTGGGCTGGCAAGCCTGCGGCTTGCTTTATGTTTTGGACACATCACACCTTGTGATAGCACGCTAAACACGTACCCAGTTTCAGCTGGCGGAGAAGATCGACATGCGTTTTTTCCTGGCTCTCCCCGGGCTAAAGCCCGGGGCTCGCCAACCGCGTGCTCACGCACGCGGCTCGCCTCAATGGAGTGCGACGGCTTGCCACCGCTGGCCGCTTGTCCGCGGCGTATGACCGCATCGGCTCTGTCCCGGCATATTCGGCACATGCGTTCTTTCTTGCCCAAGCGGAGGGGTTTCGCTGCGTTTTTTCAACGCTGGCGGCAGCTTGTTTCCTTTTTGCAGCATAGAGTTGCTTGAAGACAACACGGCCCGGAACAGCTGCGGCTCGGGTGCCGGGGATCGCTGCCCGCTGCTAGAAGCCAAATCCTCCATGCCGGACGGAGTTGCTCGGATGGACCGATTGAAGCGATTGAAAGCGGGGTGTTTTTGCGGCCTTTGGGGCTGGCTGGTGCTGGTGTGTCTGGCCGGTTGGTCCCCGGCCCGGGAACGCTCGCTGCACGGGCACCCGGGGCGTGGGGATGCCGTGCTGTCGGCTGGGGGTATGGCCTCCGGGCTCCAGCGGCGGCTTGCGCCCAAGACAGCCCGGCACCAGTGGGAGGGCGTCTTTCGCGCCGCCTGGGAAGCCTACGGGCACGATGCGGCCGAAGCGGATCACGTGCTGCGGGAGGTGCAGCAGGTAGTGCAACAGTTTCGTAACCTGGAAGCCGCCACCGGCCCGAAGCAGGGACGCTTTGAAGCCGCGCCTGCCCGAGCGTTTGCCCTCTGCCGGCTGTTGCACCGCCGGTGGCTGCGCCGCTACCGGCTTTCGGCCACCGATCCGCATCGGGCCTGGCGTGCCGGGGAGTACAACTGCGTCAGCGGTACGCTGTTTTACTGCCTGGCGGCTAGTTACTTGGGCTGGTCGGTGCGGGTGCGGGAATTGCCCGAGCACGTGCAGGCTGCGGTGCAAGTCAGGGGCGGCCGGTGGCAGGCGGTGGAGGTGACACTGGCCGACGGGGTGCCTCCGGCCGGGAAGCGGCAACGGGCCCTGCGCGTGCTCTCCCCGCGGCAATTTCAAGCGGTGGTGTTTTACAACCGGGCCATCGACGCAGCAGAACGCGGATTGGCCGAGCGGGCCATTGGGTGGAATCGCCGGGCGTGGGCCCTGGACCCGGCCAATGAGAACATCCGCAACAACCTGGTGGCCACAGTGAACAACCACGCCTTGGAGCTGGCCCAGCAAGGGGAGTTGGCTCGGGCCGAACAGTTGTTGCAGCAACTGGTGCGGCTGGTGCCGGATCACCCGGTGGTGCGGCAGAACCTGCGCTACGTGGCCCAACGCAGGCGCAGGCAAGGGCGTTCGGCGGGGCCGGGTTCTCCGACTTCTGGGCCGGGTACGGCGTTTTCTTTCTAGCAGCCTGTTGAAAAACGCAAGTTTGGGAGGGCGAGGTCACGGCCGAGCCGTTTTTTCAGAAAATACGTCTAGTCCTACGACGCGATTCCGTATCGAGGAACATTCTTCTCCGTATCGAGGAACATTCTTCAACGGGCTGCTAGGCTTTGCAGCAAGCGCAAGGTATGCCGATGGGATCGGCCGGAGAACCCCTTGTTGGGGGTCGGGCGGAAGGTGTGCGTTTGCGGAGTTTCGTTTTTTTCTGAGAGATTGAGGCGAAAGGGCAATTTTTCCAGTTCGGATCGGGAAGGCTGTATCGGCCGCCTTGGCAAAGGTAAGCGCCGGTCCTCTCCTGGCCGATCTGCCATAACACGGGCGCTTGGAGACTTTTCGGCTCAGGCAGACTCGCCCGACTGGGCAGCCCCCCGCTGAGCCCCAGCCCCTGGAGCCACGGAAGGAGCTATCGCCGATGACCACACTTGCCGTTCCGTTTCAAACTCTGGAGGAGCTACGGGACTTTATTTACCGCTGGTTGTGCCGGCGGGAGCAGTTGGTCGAAGGCGTCTACCAGATGACCCAGCGCATTCTCTGGCGGCGGAACCGGCCCTGCGGGGTCTATTTCTGTCTGCACGGTCCTCGGGCGGTGAAGTTCGCCGTGGTGTGGGACCTTCAGCGGCAGGTGTTGTTGTTTTATGATCCTACGGGACAGCGGTACCAGACCACGCGGCTGCTGCATCCCCCGCAGTTCCACGCGGCCGCCGAATCGCTGCCCCCGGCCGCGTGAGACGAAAGCGGCTTTCCCCCCGGCCCAATCACGATCTGCCTGGTCCATGAACGTCGTGCAAGTGCACACTACCGTGGAAACCCACCAGCAGGCCTCCCAGCTGGCCCGGCAACTGGTCCAGGAACGCCTGGCCGCCTGCGTGCAAGTGCTGGGGCCGATCGAGAGCCACTACCGCTGGCAGGGCCGGCTGGAGCAGGCCCAGGAGTGGCTGTTGCTTATCAAAACCACCACGGAGGCCCTGCCGCGGCTACAACGGCGGCTGGTGGAACTACACCCTTACCAGGTGCCCCAGCTGATCGCCCTGCCGGTACAGGGGGGTCACGGGCCGTATCTGCAATGGGTGGAGGAGAACACCCGGGCGGAAGATTCTCCCTAGCCGCGTAAGCCCACGGCCCGAAGCAGCCGGTCGGTCTCCCGGTAGGCTTCTTCCACCCACTGCACGATCCGTTCCGGCTCCGGCGAGTACTCCAGCTCGATGGAGATGGCCCCGGGAATCTCCAACGCCTTGATCTCCTGCAAATACGGCTCGAAGGGGACCACGCCGCGTCCCGGGGGCAGGTCGCCGTGGCGGCGGCCGTCGCAGTCGGAGATATGCACATGCGCCGCCCGGCCCTTGAGCTTGCGCAACTGGTGCGGTTCCACGCCGGCCAGCACCAGGTGCGAGATGTCGATGTTGGCCTTCACCGCCGGTACGTCCACCTGCTCCAAGAACTCCACCATGCGATCCACGTTGTTGAGCAAGGACAGGGGAAACGGCTCCAGCTCCAGGGCGATCTCCAGGCCCAGCTCCTGGGCGTACCGGCCCAGCTCCTGCAGCTCCGCCACGGCCGTGTCCCATTGCTCCCGGGGCGGGATCACTTCCTGGTTCCAGACGTACTCGCCCAGCACCAGCAGGACGTTGCGGGCTTGGTACTGGTAGGCCAGGTCCAGGTAGGCCCGCACCCGGCGGCGGTGGAACTCCCGCACTGAAGGGTTGAAATCCGCCAGTCCCAGGGCCACGCAGCAGATGGAGACGATCGGCAGCTCCAGCTCCTGGCACAGCCGCGGGATGAGGCACCGCTGCCGCACGTCCATCTCCAGCGGATCGCAGAACAGGTCCACCGTGTCGAAGCCGATCTCCTTGGTCTTGCGCAGGCCGAACTCCACCCCCTGACCGGCTTGCACCCACGCCGAGTTGATCAGACCCAATTGCATGGCGAGCACCCCGCTTGCCAACAGTTCCCCTGGGAGCGAAGTCCCCCGGGCCGCTCCCGGATTTCACACCGGTAACACTATACCGGGACTCTGGGGCGGAAGCGAGCAGGAAGAGCTGCCCAAAAGCCCCATGAGGCGATGGGCCCCTGGGCTTAGCTCTCTTCATCCAGGGCGAAGGCCCAGTTGGGGGTTTTCAGCGGCGGGGCTTGCACCACGTGGATGGAGGAGCCGTCGTGAACCATGGTGCGATTGCGTCCCTGCTGCTTGGCCGAGCGGAGGGCCGTTTCCACGCGGGCGCAGGTGTTCTGGAAGGTGTCGTTGGGCAAAGCCTCGGTCACCCCGCAACTGGTACGTGTTTTGCCAGTGCTTTCCGGTGGTCTCCGTTGCGCTACGACCACCGGCTACCAGGCAGGCCTTCGGCTTGCTCTTGAGCTGGAAACGCTCCATTTTGTACTGGCACGCTAAACACGCGCCCACCCTTGGTTCGATGGGCCGGGAGGCTGCGCCACCACGCGGCGGCTCTCCTCCCTGCCCAAGAACCCCCGGGGCGAGTGGGAAGGGAGCCCGAAAGGCAAAAACGAGTGCTTCTCTTTGCCCCTTTGGGAGTGGGCACCGGCGGCAGGCCCCTGCGAGCCCAAAGGCCGAGCAACCGAGTCGGCACCGCCGGCACTTGCAGCGGCTCCAGCTAGCGTTTTTCCGACTCCCGAAACTCCTTCCAGCGGGCGAACGCTTTCTCTCGGGCCTCCTGGCTGGAGAAGCCCAACGAGGTGGGCTGGAAGACCAACTGGGGATTGGGCTGAAGTTCCGCGAAGCCGAATCGCTTGGGGTCCTGCCCGTGCAGGTGGATCGTCACCGCCAGGGCCGCGTCGCGCACCTCCACCCGCAGCACATCGTTGGCCCGGCGGCGGAGCCGGTACACCACCCGCTGGTCTTTCAGATGGCGCTGAAGCAACTTCGCGTGCTGGCGATTGCCGAAGCGGGCCAGGACCAGCATGGCTTGAACCAAAACATGCCCGTTGGGAGCGCCGTTTTTCACCACCCGCATCGCCGGCTCCACGGCCCCGGGAAGCTGGAAACTCACGGCCCAACTCAGCAGGCGATTGGCATCGATTTCATTCTGGTGGCGTTTCAGCCAGCGGGTGAGCATGTGCCGCAGGGCCGCCGCTTGCGGGCCGTCCAGCACCGCGGAGCGAAACGCCCCATGGTAAGAGAGCGTCAGCAACATGTGCAGCGACTCCGGGGGGGATTTCACCTGGGGGTGCAGCGAGGCCACGAACAAGGCGGCAATCGTTCCCGTGGCAGGAGGCTGAAGCTGCCCCCCCACCGGAGTCCGCGCCTGCAAGTAAACCGCCTGAATCAGCCGCCGGAGCACGCGCTGCAGGTCCCGGGGATCGTTCCAATCCAGCAGCAAGGCCTGTTGTTCTCGGGCCACGTGGCGATACAGGGCCAGGGCCACCTTGCGATCCCCGCCCAGCATCTCCCGAAAGTGGTTCCAGCCCGGTAGCTGGCTCAGATCGCTTTCTCCCGGACGGGTCAGGAAGTGGTTCAACTGTTCTTGCAGCCACCGGTGTTCCAGCAGCCGCAGGATGGTACGACAGCGATGTCGCACTTCGGCGTCGGGACTTTGCAATCCTCGGCGGACGGCCGCTCGGGCCTGGGGACCTAGCCGCATCAGCTCGGCAGCCGCTTGCTCGCGCTGCTCGAATCGATCCGCCCCAAGTTGCCGGACCAACTGCTCGGCTCGGCGGGCCACGTCCTGCTGCGCCACGGCCACCGATCCCAGCCCGCTGCATGCCAGAACCAAAAGCCAGCTTCCTGAAAGAGTTATCACCCGGTGCATTTCCACTCCCCTTGGCCAATAGCCCGCTACCGCATCCCAGTGTAAAGCACCAGGCAGGCAGCGGTCCAGCAACTTTTACGCCGACTCATGGGCCGGGGATTCTTGACCCCGGGGTGAGATGAGGCTAAGCTGGCATTTCGATTTTCAATGTTATGTTCTCCGGTTATTAGCAGAACTAAACTCGCGCCCATGCATATCAAGACCATCCAGGTGTTCTGCGACGTGGTCCGCCTGCGCAGCTTCTCCAAGGCGGCGGCCGAAAACGGGATGTCCCAGTCGGCCGCCAGCCAGATGGTTCACCAGCTGGAGCAGCGCCTGGGCGTAAAGCTGATCGACCGCTCGAAGCGCCCCTTCGTCCTAACCCACGAAGGGAAAATGTATTACGAAGAAAGCCGAGTTTTGTTAGAAAAATACCTGGCTTTGGAAGACCGCGTCCGCGGGCTTAAGGCGGCCTTGTCGGGCCGGGTCCATGTGGTGTCGATCTACTCGGTGGGCTTGCACCACATGAACCGCTACATCCAGCAGTTCCTGGCCCGCTATCCCAAGGCCAACGTCCGCCTGGAGTACCTGCACCCGGACCGCGTCTATCGCAGCGTACAGCGGGACACGGCCGACCTGGGGCTGGTGAGTTATCCACGGCAGTTACGTTCCATCCGGGTGATTCCCTGGCGGAGCGAGCCGATGGTGCTGGTCTGCTCGCCGGAACATCCCTTTGCCGCCCGGAAGTCCCTGCCGGTGGAGCAACTGCAAGGCCAGGCGGCCGTGACGTTTGATCGCAACCTGCGCATCCGCCGCGAGCTGGACCGGCAACTGCAC
>JALSGI010000738.1 GCA_026982835.1 Planctomycetota bacterium
CATCGCATCAAGGATCAAATCCAGTGGCCTTGTGAAGATGATCCCGCCGAGTCGCTTCTTTGCGGCGAAGAGTCCGTCTCCCGGCCCCCTTTGGCCCCCGAGCCGCCGACTCCCGCCGCGGAAGTCTCCCCGAAGCACGCAGGCGATCTCCCCGACCCAATGGACGATCCCCACCTGCTTCAGCACTGGCAGCACTGGGACCAGGGAACCCGGCAGCGCTGGAGCGGCTGGGTTCGGGTGCGGCGTCGGGCGGGGGAAAACAGCGACACGGTCCATGTGGCCTTCTGCCCGCCGATGGACCAGGTGCCGGAGGTCCACTGCGAGCCGGTGGCCGGGGCGGAGGCCGAGGTGGAGCTGGTGCGCGTCTATGCCCACGGGGTGCAGTTGCGGGTTCGTTGGCCGGCAGCAGCGGCCGCCGCCACGGAAGAGCCTTCCTGGACCGTGGTGGCCCTGGAGGCGGTGGCTCAGGCTTCCTCGGGCGACTCGGCCCGGGCGGCGTAGGAGGCCCGCGATTGGAACCTTGCGGCCATTTCGATCCGCTGACGCACCGGCGGGTGCGAGTGCAGCCACCACACTTCCAGCGGTGGCGGGTCGGGATCGGTATTGTTGAGCCGGGCCAGCTCCTCCATCGCCCGGATGAACGCCTCGGCCGCCCCGGTCCGCTCCAGGGCATAGCGATCCGCCTGGCGTTCAAAATGCCGGCTCAGGGCGTTGCCCAGCGGCTGGCCCAAAAGCCCCAGCACGTTCACCCCTAGCAACAGCACCGGCACGTGCTGCGGCCCGGCCTGGGTGTAGGCTCCTCCGGGTAATCCCGGCCACAGCCCGAACACCACCCAGTCGCACAACCAAAAGCCCACTAGCGCCCCGGCGGTGCTAAACAGCATCAGCTTCAGCAGGTGGCGATGGACGTGGTGCCCTAGCTCATGGGCCACAATTACTTCCAGCTCCTCGGGGCCGAAGTGCTCCAGCAGCGTATCGCTCAGCAGCACGCGCCGCGTGCGCCCCAGTCCCGTCAAGGCGGCGTTGGCTTTGGCCGTCTCGCGGCTTAGTTCCAGGCGGTAGATGCCTTCCAGGCGCAGCCCGGCCGCCCGGGCAAGCGGCTCGAATCGCCGCAGCAGCTCGGCCTCCTCCAGCCGCTCGACGCGGTAGAAAAGCGGCAAGATGGCCACCGGCACCACCTGGCCCAGTACCACGCTCACGCCCAGAAAAGCCACCGCAGCCAGCAGGAACCACCCCGGCCCGGCCCACCACACGCACCAGAACAGTCCCGTGAACACGGCTGTGGAAAACAGAAGGCCCAGCACCGCGATCTTGAGCTGCCGCCACGCCCAGCCCCGCAGGCTCAGGCGGCTCAGCCCGTAACGGTGCTCCAGCACAAACCCCCGCCACCAGGCAAGCGGCAAGGTGAGCAGCCAGTCGCCAACAAGCACCGCGGCCGTCGTCTGGCCCACCTGGAGCGTCCTGGCCCAAAAGCCGCT
>JALSGI010000739.1 GCA_026982835.1 Planctomycetota bacterium
CCCGTACCGACGTCCGCGGCTCCCTGGGATTGGAGGCGGCGATCCAGCGGGCGCTTGCCTACGTGGAGGCCGGGGCCGACTGGATCTTCCCCGAGGCCCTGCAAAGCCCCCAGGAGTTTGCCCAGTTCGCCCAACGGGTGCCGGTGCCGCTGGTGGCCAACATGACCGAGTTTGGCCGAAGCCCGCTGCTTGCGGCCGAAGAGCTGTTCCAGATGGGCTACACGGCCGTGCTTTTTCCGGTCACCTTGTTGCGGGTGGCCATGAAATCGGTACAAACGGCACTAGAGGTGCTCCGGCAACAGGGCACCCAGCAATCCCTGCTGGAGCAGATGCAGTCGCGGGCCGAACTGTACCAACTGCTCGACTACCACGACTATGAAGAACGGGACCGCCGCTACTTTGGACACTCCCAGGAATGACACACGGCCATGAACGAAACCATCTATCGACCCGGCCTGGAGGGAATCGTCGCCGGCCAGACGAGCATCAGCTCGATTGCCGACGGGCTGCGCTACCGCGGCTACCCCATCGAGCAACTGGCCCAGCACAGCTCCTTCGAGGAGGTGGCTTACCTGGTGCTTCACGGCGAGCTGCCCACGCAGGGCCAACTGGACCAGTTCCGCAACCAGATCGGTCAGGCGATGGAGCTACCCGAAGAGATCACCGCCACGCTGCGAAGCATTCCGCCTGGGGTGCCCATGATGGACGTGATGCGCACCGGGGCCAGTCTTTTGGGGCATTGGGACGAGCAGGCCCAGGACATCTCCACCGAAGCCACCTTGGCCAAGGCGGTGCGGCTGGTGGCCCGGCTGCCGCTGGTGATGTGCTACCGCCACCGGCTGCGCCAGGGCCAGCAGGTGGTGCCGCCGCGCAAAGACCAATCGCTGGCTTATAACATCCTCTGGATGCTCCGCGACCAGGAACCGCAGCCGGACCACGTGCGGGCCTTGGACGTGACGCTCATCCTGTACGTGGAGCACGAGTTCAACGCCTCGACTTTCACCGCCCGCGTGGTGGCCAGCACGCTTTCGGACCTGCACTCGGCCGTCACGGCGGCCATCGGGGCGCTGAAAGGGCCCCTGCACGGCGGGGCCAACGAGCGGGTGCTGGACTACCTGCTTAAGCTTCGCTCCCCCGAAGAGGCCGCCCAGTGGGTAGGGCAGGCCCTGCAGCGCAAGGAGCGGATCATGGGCTTTGGGCACCGGGTCTATCGCACCGGCGACCCCCGGGCGGCGATCCTGGCCCCCTACTGCGAGCAACTGGCCGCCCAGACCGGCAACCAGCCGATGGAAGCCGTGGCCGCACGCATCGAGCAGGAAGTGCGGCAGCAGAAGAACATCCCGCCCAACGTGGACTATCCGGCCGGGCGGCTCTACTACTACCTGGGGCTGGCCGTGGACCTTTATACGCCGCTTTTTGTCATCAGCCGCACGGTGGGCTGGTCGGCCCACGTGCTGGAACAGCAAGCGGCCAACCGGCTGATTCGCCCGCGGGCCCGCTACGTGGGGGCCCAGCCACGCGACTACGTGCCGCTGGAGCAGCGGAGAGAATAGCCTTGGGGGCGTGGAGGCTTGGGGGCTTGGAGGGATACAGAGCCCCGCACGTCAGTGCGGGGAGAAGCGGCGGATGAAGTCTTGGGTCGTGGGTCTTGCGGCGGTGCTTCCGCACCAGTGCAAGAAAAAGCGTTTCTTCTTGCAATCGGCGAGCCGCCAGCTTCAGCTGGCGGAGGGCGTGGAGGCTTGGAGGGATGGCGAGCCGCCGACTTCAGTCGGCGGAGGGCTTGAGGGCTTGGGGGCCTGGAGGCTTGGGGGCTTGGAGGGATACAGAGCCCCGCACGTTAGTGCGGGGAGAAGCAATATCGGCTTGCGGCTTGCGACTTGCGCCGTGCGCCGGTGCTGCCGCACCAGAAGTCTTGGGTCTTGGGTCTTGGGCGGGTGCTTCCGCACCGGGCGAGAATACAACGTGCTTGTAGAAAACAGAAAACTACGCACTGGTGAAACCGCGGCTCGGCAGGAGCCTCGCCCTCCCAAACTTGTGTTTTTCAACGGGCTTTAGCCGAGAGAGAAAGCCCCACGGCCAATTCGGAGTTGCTGTTGCAGAGAGAAAAAAACTCACTTTTTCGCTCTGACAACGGCCAGCAGCACTCCGACGATCAGGCCGGAGCCGGCGAGCAACAAAACGGTGGCATCGTTCCTCCCCCGTGGCCACAGGAGACATTGACCTGCCGCGAGGGCAAAAGCCGTGCTGCCCAGCAACAGGATTGCGCCTTGCAGGCCTGCGTTCTGCTGCCCGTGCAACTGCAAAAGATAACACAACAGGGCGAACAGCCCGCCGACGATGGATACGGCAAGCAGGCCGGGTAGCACGTCGATGAGCGTCTTCAGCGGCCCGACTTCGACGAAGGGAATGGCCAAAGTCAAGAACACCTGAAATGCACAATGCGAAGCCCCCACGCCGATCAGAAAATACGTAAGCATCTTGGCGCATCTCTTTTGGGCGTCGCGCATGAGGATGCTCCTGCCAGGTCTTTTCTCGCACGGAACGAGCCGCCGCTTTGCTTCTTGCGCACAGAGAATCCCGCAACGGCACTGACCACCGGCAGCGACGGGATGCTGCAGCCGATTGTAGACCGGCCGGCGAGCCTCCGGCAACACACGCCGCTGCCGGAGTCCAAATGCCCAGGCGAGCCGCCACTTTCCGGTGGCCGAAGCCGGGCCGCCGCAAGGCCAGCTTTTCCATCCCACTTGGTGAAACACGCACCGTACGGAACTGCCTACCCGCAGCGCCAAATCTGCGCCTAGCCGGGCAACTTTTGCGCGTGCCTTGTTGCCTGGGAGGAGCTGCCAGCAGCGGGAGCTTTGCCGGGGGCTAGCACACTTATCTTCTTTTGCAATTGCAGGTTGAAATGCCAGCGGTGGGGTTTTTCTTGCTCCCGATGAGGCTTTGGCATCCGGGTTGCCTAAGCAAAGCGGCCGCAGGCTTTCCCTGGAGTTCCCCCTGGAGAGGCGAGCTGGCACGAACCATGCCCTACGGACTTTACATCTCGGCCGAAGGGGCGCTGGCCCAAGCACGGCGGTTGGAGGTGATCGCCAACAACCTGGCCAACGTCGATACGGTGGGCTTCAAGCGTGAGGTGCTGCAAGTGCAGGCCCGGCACGCCGAAGCCATCCAGCAAGGCCAGGACGTGCCGGAAAACGAAACGCTGAACAACCTGGGCGGGGGGGTGAAGGTAGTGGGCACAAAGACGGACTTCTCCCCCGGCCCCTTGCGCCGCACCGGCCGACCCACCGACCTGGCCATCGCCGGTCCCGGGTTCTTCCTGGTCCGCCGCGGCGAACAGAACTACCTGACTCGGGCGGGCAACTTCGAGCTGACGGCTCAAGGCCAACTGACCACCGTGCACGGCGACCCGGTGCTTGCCGCCGACGGTACGCCGGTGCAACTGGACCCGATGCTGCCCTGGTACGTGACCGAAACGGGCGAAGTGGTGCAGGCCGGCGAGGCGGTGCCGCTGGCCCTGGTGATGCCGCGGCAGGTGGGCGACCTGGCCAAGGTGGGCGACAACCTCTTTTTGCCCGTGGCTCCGGTGGAGCCGGTCCCCCCGCCGCAGCGACGCGTGCTCAGCGGCCACTTGGAACAATCCACCGTGCGCCCCGTGCAGGAGATGCTGGCCATGATCGAGACCACCCGGGCCTTCGAGGCCAACATGCGGCTGATCCAGCACCAGGACCTGATGCTGGGCCAGATGATCGGCCGGCTGCTCACACGGAGCTAGTGACCCGGCCTCGAAGCTCCCGCTCCGATGCAAGAACAAGCGTCGATTGGTGCGACTGGGAGGGCGAGGCTCCCGCCGAGCCGCTGGAGTGGAAAAGAGTGTTGGTTTTGTTGGGCGCATTCTCACAAGGGAGCTCCTCCAGCACA
The DNA here is from genome assembly GCA_026982835.1 of Planctomycetota bacterium. Lineage (GTDB taxonomy): Bacteria > Planctomycetota > Planctomycetia > Pirellulales > S012-138 > S012-138. The sequence continues at coordinate 3,922 of JALSGI010000739.1, forward strand.
AACACAAATCATTGATAGCCCGCTAAACACGTACGCAGTTAAAGCTGGCGGGCTGGCCGTCGTGGCACTTTCGATCAAGTACCGAACTCCCCGAAAAAACCGTCCCCCCTGGCAACCGGAGAACGTCCCATGACCATCATGGCCCTGCGAACCGCCGCCACCGGCATGGAGTCGATGCAAACCAAGCTCGACGCCATTGCCAACAACCTGGCCAACGTCAACACGGTGGCCTTCAAGCGCGACCGGGTCAACTTCGAGGACCTGTACTACTACCACGTGAAACTGCCCGGGGCCGAGGATACCCAAGGGAACTTCGCACCCACAGGCATTTACCTGGGGCTGGGCTCCCGCGTCAGCAGCGTGCAGAGCGACTTCCGCCAGGGCACGCTGGAACAGACGAACAAGCCGCTGGACATCGCCATCGAGGGCGAAGGTTTTTTCCAAGTAACCGACCCGGCCACCAACCAGATCCTCTACACCCGGGCCGGCAACTTCAACATGAACGCCCAGCGGCAGTTGGTGATGGGCTCGGCCGGGGTGGGCCGGTTGCTGGAGCCGCCGATTACCATCCCCCAGGACGCCATTTCCATCCTGATTAGTCCCGACGGGGTGGTGTCGGTTCTCCAGCCGGGCAACCCGCAGCCGCAGCAGGTGGGCACGATCCAGTTGGCCCGATTCCCCAACCCCGATGGGCTGGTGAAGATGGGCGAGAACCTGTTCGCCGAAAGCGGGGCCTCGGGGCCGCCGCTTTTGGCCCAGCCGGGGCAAAACGGCGTGGGCCGCGTGCGCCAAGGGGCGCTGGAGACCTCCAACGTGGAACCGGTACGCGAGCTGATCGACCTGATCACCACCCAGCGGGCCTTTGAAATGAACGCCGAAGCCGTGCAGGCCGGCGACCAGATGCTGCAACTGGTAACCAGTCTGCGGCGGTTCTAAGCAAACCCTGCCGGTGTGAGAGAAACGCATCTTCCCCCAGAAGCGACACGACCCGCCATGAACCGTTTTCCCGATACGAACCACCCGTGGTGCTGGCTGCCGGCCTGGTGGTTTTGCCTGGCGGCCGTAGCCGCCGCGGCCGGGGCAGCCGAGATCGAGTTCCGTTCCACGGTGCGCATTCAGCGGCCCGTGGTGCGACTGGGCGATGTGGCCCAGATCACCGGCCCCTCGGCCCAGGTGCAACGACTCCAGCAAGTGGAGCTGGGTCCGGCTCCGCCTCCGGGAGAGCGTGTGTTGCTTCGGGCAAGCGGCATCCGGCAGCAGCTTTGGCGGCGCGGGTTTGCCCCGGCCGAGCATGTTTTCCGCGGGGCCTCGGTGATCGAGGTGTTCCGCGCCGAGCCCGGGCCAACGCGGCGGGAGGCCCCGGTGCGGAAAACCGATTCCGCGCAACTGCGTCAGCAAGCCGCGCGTCGCCTGGCCGCGCTGGCCCTGCGGCAGTGGTTCGCCGACCCGGAGCAGCGTGCGCTGTGGGACCTGGAACTTGCGCTCACTGCCCAGCAGGCCCAGACGGTGCTCCAGGCCCAACGCCTAAGCCTGGCTCCGTTGCCACCGGCCGGTGTGGCCAGGCCGGCCGACTCCCCCCTGCCGGTTCCCCCGGTGGGAGAACTGCTGGTGCAAGTGCATGGGGAAAATTCCGTCCTACCGCTGCGGCTTGCTTATCGCTTGAAACAGCGCCCGGTGATGGTGGTGGCCGCCACCGGCCTTGCCCGGGGCACCGTGCTCCAGCGGCGCCACCTGCGGCTGGCTCCGCTGCGGCGCGGGATGAACCCGCAAGCGGTGGCCGCGGAGATGGAAACGGTGCTGGGTTGGGAACTCACCCGAACGATCCGCCCCGGCGAGCCGATCCCCCCCGCGGCGCTGCGACGCCCGGTGCTGGTCCGCCGCGGCGACGTGGTGGACGTGGTGGTGCTGGCCCCGGGCGTGCGCCTGCGGACCCGAGGCCGGGCCCGCTCCGCAGGAGCCCAAGGGGATGTGATCGAAGTGGAATCGCTGCTGAATCGCAAGACGTTCTTCGCCCGCGTGGTCGATGTACAGACCGTACAGGTGCAGGCCACGGCCACGACGGCCGGAGGCGTTCGCTAGAACCGACTCGCACGACAAGGAGCCCCCAGGTGAAACGCACCTTGAGATGGCACGTGCTGCCTTTGTGGCTGATGGTTTTGTCGGCTACGGCCCCGGGCCTGCCGGCCCAGTCCGGCAGCTTGTACCAGCAGGAGCAGCAGTCCCCGGGGCCGCTGGTGCTGGGCAACAGTTCCTGGACGCTGGTAGAGCCGCCCCCGGTGCGCACCTTCCGGCTGCACGACATCATCACCGTGGTGGTGGACCAGAAGTCGCAGGTTCTGAGCGAAGGGGAGATCCAACGCCGAAAGCAGTCCAACTTCGACGCCCTGCTGGCCAACTGGATCAAGTTGCGGGGATTGGACGTGATCCCCGCCCCGCAAAACAACGGCGACCTGCGCATCCAGGGACTGCTCAACCAGCAATACCGGGTGCAAAACGAGCTGGAGACCAACGACGCCATGCGATTCACCATCGCCGCCGAGATCGTGGACATCCGCCCCAACGGCAACCTGGTCATCGAGGCCCGCAAGATCATCCGCAACAACAACGAGGTGTGGGAACAATCCCTCACCGGCGTGGTGCGGCCCGAGGACGTGCTCCCCACCAACAAAGTGCTCAGCGAAAACATCGCCGAGCTGCGGATTCACAAGCGGGAGCTGGGCCACGTGCGCGACGGCTATCGCCGCGGGTGGCTGCAACGGCTTTGGGACCGCTTGAAGGCGTTCTAGCCGGTTCCCCGTTACCGGAACCAAAACCCACTGGCCGAAGCGACGATCCCATCCCAGCAAGAGACGAAACCATGAAACGCTTGCTCTTCTGCCTGAGTGTCGCCGCCCTGAGCCTGGCCCTGGCCGGCCCGACCCTCGCCCAAACCCGGCTGCGAAACATCTGCCGCGTCAAAGGGCAGGAGGAGAACCAGCTTGTAGGGCTGGGGCTGGTGGTGGGTCTGCGCGGCACCGGCGATGGGAGCGACTACCTGCCCACGATCCGCTCCCTGGCCCGCGCCTTGGAGCTGATGGGCAGCCCCCTGGGCAAGAAAGGACTGGAGGAGATCACCGCCGGCAAGAACGTGGCGCTGGTGATGGTCACGGCCACCGTGCCCAAGCAAGGAGCCCGCCAAGGCGACCGGCTCAACTGCACGGTCAGCTCCATCGGTTCGGCCAAGAGCCTGGCCGGGGGGCGGTTGTTCCTCACGCCGATGTTGGGTCCCCGGCCGCAAGCCGATCCGAAGCAAAAACGCGTTTATGGCTTTGCCCAAGGCCCGGTGCAAGTGGACCCGCAGAATCCCACCACAGGTCGCATTTACCGCGGGCTGCAACTGGAAGCCGACTTCTTCCACCCCTTTATCAAGGACGGCAAGCTCACGCTGGTGATCGATCCGCATCGGGCCGGGTTCGAGCTGGCCCAGGAAATCGCCTCCACCATCAACAACCACTTCAGCTACGAGGTGCGTCGTTCCGACCTGGCCCGGGCCGTCAACGCCTCGAACATCGAGGTGGAAATCCCGGCCATCTATCGCCGCGAGCCGGTGCAGTTTGTGGCCATGCTGATGGGCCTGCCGCTGGACCAGGTGCAAACCGAAGCCCGCGTGGTCATCAACCAGCGAAGCGGCAGCATTGTTATCAGCGGCGACGTGCAGATCAGCCCAGCCGTGATCACCCATCGCAACATTGTGGTGGAGACCGGCAACGGGCAGGCCGGGCGATTCGTGGCCGTGGATTCCTCGGAGAACCCGCCGGCGCGGTTGCAATCGCTGCTACAGGCCCTCAACGCCATCAAGGTGCCCCCGGAGGACACCATCGAGATCATCAAGGCCCTGCACCGCAACGGCAGCCTGCACGGCTGGCTGGTGATCGAGTGACCGTCTCTCCCCCCGCTGACGCGGGTGGCTCAAAACCCAAAACCCAGGACCCAAGACCATGCTTAGCGCCCTCTCGGCCACGGCTCCCCAGGCGGCCTTGCTTGCCGCACAGAAGCAAGCGCAAGCGGCCCGGCCCCCGGCCGCCTTCGAGTCGCTGCTGGCCCAGAGCCCGGCCCGGCCCGATGCGCCCAAGGGACGCACCCGCTACCGGGCGGCCCACGGCGTGCCCAACCTGCTGCTGCCGCTCCACCAGGCGGGCCTGCCCGCGCCGCTGAAAGACGGCACGGCCGCCGTGGTACTCCAGCGGCCCGACGGCTCGCAAAAACGCTATCCCCTGCGGGTCAACACCACCGGCCCCCGCCCCACCACCTTGGCCGAGTTGCTGGAGCAACTGCAGGCGATCCCCGAGCTCCAAGCTTCCTGGAAAGAGGGCCTGCTGCAACTGGATGCCCGGCAGCCCGGCGTCTCGTTCACCCTGGAGGACCCGGAGGGCACCGGGCTGTGGCAGGCCCTGGGCGATAACCGCCAGGAGTTCCAGGAGGCGTTTGTTCGTATGGTAGGCACTACGCTTTACGGGCAGATGGTCCGCCAGTTGCGCCGCTCGGTGGGCAAGCCCCCGTACCTGCACGGAGGGTATGCCGAAGAGATGTTCCAGCGGCGGCTGGACGAACTGGTGGTCGATAGCCTCACCCGCCGCAACGGAGAACAACTGGCCCAAGCCATGCTCAAGCAGCAACTGAACCTGATCGGCTGAAAGACGGCGTGCGGCTTGCGGCCTGCGCTTTTGCGCCGGTGCTACGCAGCGGGCGAGCCCTCGGCTTCAGCCGGGGGAGGCTTGGGGGCGTGTGGGAATGGCGAGCCGCGCACCGCAAGCCCGCGGAGAAAATTGCAATGCATTTACTCGGCTCTCCCCGGACTAAAGTAAAGTCCGCGGCTTGCCGGAGTAGAGCCGCGGGAAGAGCCGGAAAACGGCAATCCAAACAACATCGCACGGCAAAGTTGCTTTCCCCAAGGAGAAAGTCCATGACCACCGACGCCTGGCTGCACGAGACGCAGCGGTTCCTGGAAGAGCTGTTGGAGACCCAGGCCGAGCTGCTTGCGCTGCTGCGCAGCAAAAGCCGCCTGCTGGTGGAGCCGGACGTGGAACGGCTCCAACAGGTGCAGGCCCAAGAGGAACGGCTGCTCCGGCGGCTGGAAGGGTTCCACCGCCGCAGGGAGCAGTTGCTCCAGGCCCAGGCCCAAGGGGGCGACCCTCCGCCCACGCTGCAAGCGGCCCTGGGACAGGCCCCCCGGGCGGCCCGCCATCGGCTACGGCCCCTGCTGGAGCAGGCCCGACACCAGAGCCAACTGCTGCGGGCCGAAAGCATCACCCACTGGGTGGTGGTGCAGCGGGTGTTGATCCACCTGGCGCAGTTGCTTGAGCTGCTGGCCACCGGCGGCCAAGGGGCCACCACCTATGACGGCCTGAGCCGTCAAAGTCGCGGGGCGTTGATGGACGAAGCTGCCTAAAGGACCCGGCCTGGGAGAAATGCCATGTCGCTTTTCAGTTCCATCCAGTTGGCCAGCAACGCGCTGCGGGCCTCGCAGATCGGCTTGCAGGTGGTGGGGCAGAACATCGCCAACGCCAACACGCCCGGTTACATCCGCGAGGAGGCGGTGCTCACCCCGGCCACCACGCAGCAGGTGGGCAAGCTGCTGTTTGGCCTGGGTGTGGAAGTGGAGGCGGTGGTGCAGAAGGTGGACAAGTTCCTCCAAGAGCGGCTGCGCAACGCGGCCAGCGACCGGGCCAGCGGCCAGGTGCAGGAGGATAGCTACGCCCAGCTGGAAGCCCTTATCAACGAGCTGGGCGAGGAGGACCTGAGCACCACGCTGGGGGCCTTCTTCGGCAGCATCCAGGAGATTCTCAACGCCCCGGAAAGCCTGGCCACGCGCCACCTGGCCATCCTGCGGGGGCAGACGCTGGCCGACGACATCCGCCGCATGTATTCCCGGGCCTTGGAGATCCGCCGCGACCTGGACGACCGGGTGAAAAAGGCGGCCGAGGACATCAACCGGCTGCTGGAAGAAATCGCCGCGCTGAACGTGCAGATCGCCAAGGTCGAGGCCGGCTCCACCAGCAACAGCGACGCGGTGGGGCTGCGCGACCAACGGGGAAAGCTCTTGAGCGACCTGGCCGAGCTGATCGACATCCGCGTGGACGAACAGGAAGAGGGCCAGGCCAACGTCTCGCTCAACGGCATCTTCCTGGTTTCCGAAGGCATCTACCGGGAAGTAAAGATCGTGGACCAGGCAGAGGACGGGTTCGCACTTTCCGAGGTGGTGCTGGCCGACACCGAGGAGCCGATCGGCCAAAGCAGCGGCCGCCTGGCCGGGCTCAAGATTGCCCGGGACGAGATTGTAGGCCAGTTCCTCGACGAGCTGGACCAGTTCGCCTCTACGCTCATTTACGAGTTCAACCGCGTCTTCTCCGGCGGCCAGGGGCTGCAAGGCTACGCCGAGGTAGAAAGCCTCGCCGCCGTCGAGGACGCCACCGTGCCGCTGGATCAGGCCGGGCTGCCCTTT
>JALSGI010000740.1 GCA_026982835.1 Planctomycetota bacterium
CCACGTTCGTCACCTAGGAGCCGCCGGCAGGGAGTGGTGGTCGTGGAAGGCGTGCTGACGCTGAACAAGCCCGCGGGGATCACTTCTCGTCAGGCCGTGGATCACGTGTTGGAAGTCTGTCCCGGCATCAAGGCCGGCCACGCCGGCACGCTGGACCCGCTGGCCACGGGAGTGCTGGTGATCTGCCTGGGGCGGGCCACGCGGTTGATCCAGTACGTACAGCAGTTGCCCAAGGAGTACGAAGCCACGTTTTTGCTGGGCCGCCGCAGCGACACGCTGGATACCGAAGGGGAAGTGGAGCTGCTGGAAGACCCGCCCCAACCTACCCAGCAGCAGGTGGAAGCCACCCTGCCCCGGTTCACCGGCCGGGTGCTGCAAGTGCCGCCGGTGTTTTCGGCGGTGAAGGTGGAGGGGCGCCGGGCCTACCGCCTGGCCCGAGCCGGAAAAGCTCCACGACTCAAACCCCGACCCGTGGAAATCCACAAGCTGCAACTGCTCCACTACCGGTACCCGGAACTGCAACTGCGCATCCTCTGCGGTTCGGGCACCTATGTGCGCAGCCTGGGACGCGATCTGGCCCAGGCCCTGGGCACCCAAGCCGTGATGAGCCGCTTGTGCCGCACTCGGGTGGGCCAGTTCCGGCTGGAAGAGGCCCTCTCCCCGGACCAGCTGACCCCGGAGCTTTTGTCCCGGGTGGTGCAGCCGCCGCTTCGGGCCGTGGAACACTTGCCGCAGGTGGCGTTGACCGCCGCCCAGGTTCGGGACCTGGCCCGCGGACGCCCCCCACGCCTGCCGCGTCAGGCCCCGGGGCGGCTTACCGCAGCCGTGGCCCCCCAGGGCCACCTGGCCGCCGTGCTGGAGAGCACGCCCCGGGGCTGGCGGATTGCGCAGAACTTCGCCGCTGGGAGGAGCAACACTCGGCGTTGATTTCGTCTCCCCCACTTACGCGGGGGGCTCTTTAGTCCAAACTTCCCCATCCTTGGCGACGCAAATCCTTGGTTGCCCCGGGGTTGTGAAAATCGTCCTGGGCGCCGGCTGACTACGGGGAAGCCCCCGGCAGGGTTGGGCTGATGCCCAGTAGCTCAAAGGCTCTTGCTTGCAAGGGCGTGGGACGGGATTGCATCCAAAACGGTTGTGCCTCCCCGGCGGAGGCCAACTGTACCTGGTTGCTGGTAAGTGTGCCCAGCTCCTCAAGCAGACCCTGGAAACTCTGCGCCGGTAGGTCGTCACGCGTCCGCTTCGTGCGGGCCTTCTTCTGCGCACTTGCTGAAGGCTCGGCCGGAGCTACCGGCCAGCGACGCCCTGTGGCCGCCTGCTCGGCCTCTTCGTCATCAAATTCGTCATCAAAAAGCAACGGAGCCCACTCCCGCCGCAGATGCCACTCCACGTAGTAGGCCAGCATGCACAAAAACACGTGTGCCCGAACCCGGTCGCTTAGCCGGTGATAAATCGGGCGAATCTTCAAGTCCACCGTC
>JALSGI010000741.1 GCA_026982835.1 Planctomycetota bacterium
ACTTGGTGGACTTGCTTTGATTCTTGCAACGGCGAGCCGCGCGCCGTCAGCCGGCGGTTGGCCAGCGTAGCATCGGCCACAAACGGTAGCAACCGCGTGCTCACGCACGCGGCTCGCCGATTCGAGAATCAGCGCTTGTTCCGGCATCGGAGCGGAAGCTCCCGCGCAAGACCCACGGCGCAAGTCGCAAGCCGATGCTGTTTCTCCCCCCGCTGACGCGGGGGGCTCTTCCGGGGGCTGAGGATGCGTGGCTGGCCGGTTCTCCCCCGGCTCAGGCCAGCTGCTGCGGGTCGTACTTGACGTGGAAGAACACCGCGTAAAAGACCGGCACCACGATCATCGTCAGCACCGTGGCCACGGCCAGCCCGGCGATGATCGTCACGGCCATGGCCACGAAGAAGGCGTCGGTCAGCAGGGGGATCATCCCCAAGGCGGTGGTCAGCGCGGCCATGGCCACAGGGCGCAAGCGGCTCAGGCCCGAGATCACAATGGCCCGCAGCGGCGGGTGCCCCTGTCGTTGCTGGATGCGGATTTCGTCGATCAGCACGATGGCGTTCTTGATGAGCATGCCCGAAAGGCTCATCGCCCCCAGCAGCGCCATGAACCCAAACGGCTGATCGGTCAGCAACAACCCGGCCGTAATGCCGATTACGGCAAGCGGCACCGTGAGCCAGATCACCAGTGGCAATCGCAGCGAGTTGAACAAGGCCACCACGATGAGCACCATCAGGAGCAAAAACAGGGGCAGTCCGGCGGCGATGCCGGCCTGGGCCTTGTGTGAGTCGCGGTATTCGCCCCACCATTGAAGTTCGTAGTCGGGTCCCATTTCCAGGGCCTCCACTTGGGGCATGATCCGCTCCAGCAAGGCGGCGGCGGTGCCGGAGGCCGGATCGGCATGCACGGTGATGGTGGTCTTGCGGTTGAGCCGCTGGATGATTTCGTCTTCAAAGTCGGTGCGGAACTCGCGCACCACCTGCCGCAGGGGGATGCTGCGTCCGGCGGCCGGGCTCCAGACTTGCAGGTTGTGCAGCGAGGTGATGTCCGAGCGTTCGCTCTCCGGGGCGCGAAACAGGATGGGCAACAGCTCCTCTCCCTCCCGATAGACGCCTACCCCCGCTCCCTGGAAACTGGAGCGGATGGCCAAGGCCACATCCTGGGCGGTGATCCCTGCGCGGTTGGCTTCGTCTTCGGCCAGCACGGGCCGGGTCACCAGCACCCGATCGCGCCAGTCGGTGCGGATGGCCTTGGCCCCGCCATCTTTGTAGAGAATGTCCATCGTCTGCTGGGCCAGGCGGCGAAGTTGGTTTCGGTCCGGGCCGCTGAAGCGGATCTGGATCTTCCCGCCCGCACCGGGCCCCAGGATGAACTTCTTGGCATAGACTTCCGCATCGGGGAACCGCCGCGGCAACTGTTCTTCCACCTGGGCGATCAGCCCGTCCAGCAGCCGATAGTCCTCCACATCCACCAGGAA
>JALSGI010000742.1 GCA_026982835.1 Planctomycetota bacterium
CCGGCTCCCCCAAGCCCTCAAGCCTCCACGCCCTCCACGCTTCCGGTGCAACTACGAAACCCTCAGAGAAAACCCCCACCGGACCGTCTCGGGAAATTCCTCGGCCACCGACGCGGGATGCAGCAGCAGGTGGCCTTGCCTGGTCTGCTGCCAGGCGGTGCGGCAAGCGGGCTGCTGCTCCAGGGAAAGTACCAGCCGGGGGGGCTCTTTTTCCGGGAGGCTCGTTTCCGCCGCGGGCAGACAGAGCCGAAGCTCCTGCGGCCCCATGGCTTCCCAAGGAACCAGCACCTCGTAGCGGGAGCCGAGTTTTTGCGGGCGGCTGTTGCAGCGGGCGGCCACTTCCCAGCGCAGCTCCCCGGCGGCCTCGGCCGAGAGGGCCAGGGAGAAGTGGGCCGAGGCGGTCATCCCGATCCCCAACAGCAGCGGGCGGCCCAGCTGCCGGGAGTGATCCACCAGGTGCTGGATTACCGGGCTGGGGGGCCAGGGCTGTCGCGGATTGCCTTCCACGGATCGCAGCAGCGGCACCGCCTGGGCTTGGTCCGACCCGGGAACCCAGTACACCGTGTGCCCCCGGCGATCCTCGCCCGGGGTGAACTCCACGTGCAATCCTCCCCACTGCAAGACGGCCGACACTTAGCCCTCCTGGGTCGCCGGAGAGGGGGCAGCCGGCCCCAGGCGGTCCTTCTCCTGCTGCATCCGCCAGCGGAGATAGGCCTCCAGGAACGGCTGGATCTTGCCGTCCATCACGTCGTGGAAGCTGTAGTGGGTGTGGCCGGTGCGGGCGTCCTTGATCCGCTGGTCCGGGTGGAGGAAATAGCTGCGAATCTGCGAACCGAAACCCACCTTGGCCTGCCGCTGGTACTTGGCCGCCTGCTGGGCTTCGCGTTTTTCCTCTTCGAGTCGGGCCAGCCGGGCCTGGAGCATCTTCAACGCGATGGCCCGGTTCTTGTGCTGGCTCCGCTCGTTCTGGCACTGGACCACGATGCCGGTGGGCAGGTGGGTGATCCGCACGGCGCTTGCCGTTTTGTTCACATGCTGGCCGCCCGGGCCGCTGGCGCAGTAGGTCTCCACCTTGAGATCGTTTTCGTTGATCTGGATCTCTTTGCTGTCGGTGATCTCCGGCGAGACGTCCACGGCGGCAAAGGAGGTCTGCCGCTTGCCTTCGGCGTTAAAGGGGCTGATCCGCACCAAGCGATGGATGCCGGTTTCGCCCTTGAGGTAGCCGTAGGCCAGCGGGCCGCGAATGGCCACCGTGGCGCTGTTGATGCCCGCTTCTTCGTTGTCCTGGCGATCCAGCAGCTCCACCTGGTAGCCCCGCTGCTTGGCCCACTGAATGTACATCCGCAACAACATCTCGGCCCAGTCGTTGGCATCCGTGCCGCCGTCGCGGGCATGGATGGTGAGGATGGCCCCTTTGGCATCGTGGGGGCCGCTGAGCAGGGCCTGGGTTTCCAGCTCCTCGATCTGTCGCTCCAGTCCCCGCAGCTCCTCTTGCAGTTCCTGTTGCAGCGCGGGGTCTTCGTCGGCCAGTTGCAGCAGCTCTTCCAGTGCTTCCAGCCGCCCGGCGGCCTCCTGCAGCGGCTTGACCACCCGCTGCAGGGACTTCAACTGCGCAATGTCTTGCTGGCTCTGCTCCGGGTCGTCCCAGAAATCGGGCTGCGCCATGCGCTGCTGGAGTTTTTCCAACCGGGCTTTCTTTCCGGCCAGGTCAAAGGGAGTCCTGCAACTGCAGCAGGCGGGCGCGAAGCTGTTCGGTTTTTTCCAGCAGGTGGCGGGTCATCGTCGGCTCCTGTTTTGAAACAGACGGAGAAGGGGTGGGGAGAACCCAGGCTCTACTTCCATTGTATGCAGCTTGCGCTGGTGGCGGATACGGGCCAAAGTATAGCCGCCGCCTGTCGCCCCCGGGAGAGGAGTTTTGCCCCGGCAGGAACCGGGACACCGCAAGCGGGACAACCGGCAAAGTTTCTCCATTCGATTCAAGACCACCGCCCGGAAAAACCGAAAACTGCCCAACAGATGCCCCTTGGTGTGGAGGGAGCGTTCGATCCGGGGTTCCTTGCAAGCGCGCAGGCGAGAAGATGAAAGCACTGTTGGGCTCGCTGGTCGGTTCGGTGCAAAAGGGCATCCATCCGCGCCACGTGGGCGTGGCCGTATTCCTGGGCTCGCTGGCCGGATTCACCACCGGCTGGAACCTCACGCTGCTGGTGGTGCTGCTGCTGGCGCTGCTGCTACGGCACCACTGGAAAGTGTTTTTGCAAAGCTGGGGAGCGTTCTATGCCTTGTCGTGGCTGATGACCCCCTGGTGCTACCGCACAGGGCAGTACTTGCTGGAAGGGAGCCTGGGCCGCTGGCTGGCTCCCCATGCCGATTCCCTCTGGCTGGCCCTCTGGGACCTGGACCGCTACACACTGCTGGGCGGGGTGTTTTGGGGGTCGCTGGTGGGCCTGGGGGCCGGATACCTGGCGGCTGCCCTGGCCCGCACCCTGCAAAGCGCCGCCGCCCGGGTGCAACAGCAGGCCGAGCAACAGCCGGGCAAGGCCGGCCGCCTGGCCTGGCGAGTGGTGTGCCGGGTGGTGTTCGGTTCCTGGCAGGTGAGCCCCGCCCCCGCGTCGCGGCCCCGGTGGATTTCCTGGGCCGGAGCGGCCCTGCTGCTGGGTGTAGTGGTGCCGGGGGGGGTGCTGGGCTATCTGCTGCTGCCGCGGCTGGTCTGGTACACGGTGAGCCGAGCGTTGTGGATGGCCAACGGGGCGGAAGTGAACACGCAGGCGGTGCAGCTTTCGCTTTCGCGCGGGTACCTCCAAATCGAAAAACTCCAGGTGGCCGACCCGGACCACTTGCAACGCGACCAGTTCCAGGTGCAGCACATCGTGGCCGTGGTTCGCCCCGGCCCTCTGCTGCGCGGGCGCCTGGTGGCCGACCGCGTGGTGTTCGACGGCTTGCAGGTGGACGTGCCCCGGCAGTTCCCAGCCCAGGCCTGGAACGGACGCTTGCCGCAGATGGACTTTCCACAGCTGGTGCCTTCGCTGCTGTCCCAGCAAGAGGAAGCCCGAGCCGAGGACTCCAAATCGGCCGGCCCTGAAAAAAGTCTTTCTGTGGACGCTTGGGAAGAATATCTCCAGCAGGGGCAGAAGTGGAAGCAGCGCTTGGTGCGGATTCGGCGATGGATCGAAACCCTGGAGCGGATCGCCGGGGCCGAAGAGACCGCCCAGGACGACTCCCCCAATGCCGTGCCCCGTTCCTGGACGGCCATGCGGCAGGCGCGCTGCCGCTTCGGACGCCCCTGCCCGCGCGTCTGGATCGGCCAGCTGGTCATTCGCCGCCTGCCGCGGCAGTGGGGATTTGGCTCCCAGGCCGCCGTGCAGGTGGTCAACATCACCAGCCGGCCCCGGCTCTCAGGCAAGCCCACACGGCTGGAGTTGCTGGCTCCCGAGTGCGGGTTGGAACTGCTGGCCGATTTCAACTTCCACCGCGACGACCTCTCCCACGCCGTGGCGCTGCAGTGGCAGCCCCCCCAGCCGCAGAAGCTCGTCCGCCTGCCGGAACAGTTGCCGCTTCGGGCCACCCCCGGCCGGGTGTTGGTGCAAGGGCAGGGCTGGTTCTCCCGCGAGAGTATCCAGCTGCCGCTTCGGGTGCGGGCACGCGAGCTTTCGTGGCAGACTTCGGCGGAGGAGCTTTGGGGCGTGGATGCCCAAGTGTGGAAGCAAGCCCTGCTGGACATCGACTCGGTGGAGCTGCGCTGCCGCCTCCAGGGGAGCTGGAGTCGGCCCCAGCTGCAAGTGGATACCCGCCAGCTGCTGGCCCAGCTCCAGCAGCGGTTCCAGAGGGCCGGCTACGACGCCGTGGCCCAGGCCGTGGCTGCCCGGGCCGGAGTGCTGAAACAAAAGGCCCAAGTCCAGCTGACCCAGGCCAAGCAACAGTTGCAACAGCAAGTGGAAACCCAAAAAGCCAGGCTGCAAGCCGCCCAGCAAAAAGCCCAACAACAATTGGCCCACTTGCAACAGCAGGCCCAGCAAGAAGTCCAAAAAGGGAGCCAGTCGTTGCTGGAAGTCACCCAGCAGGCCCAGAAACAACTGGCCCAACAAGCCGACCAACTCCAGCAGCAAGCAACCCGGAAGACCGCCCAACTGGCTGAGCAAGCGGCCCAAAGTGTCCAAAAACCCCTGGCCGAAGCGGCCCAACAGGCCAAGCAGGCCACCAAGATGCTGCAACAGTTGCAACGGCAAACAGCCGAGGCTTCGCACCCGTGGAAGCAGCTTCGGCAGCAAACGCAGCAGTTGGGCAGCCAGCTGCGCCAAGGCGCCCAGGAAGCCAAGCAGGCGGTGGAGCAGCTGACGCAGTCCCAGCCTGGCTCCTCTGCTCCGCAGGTGCCCTCCTCGCGGCAAGGTGCGGCAGACCCGCCGCAGCCCCTGGTGCGGAAAAACCCCTACGTGGGCCAGCCGCTGCCGGAAGCCCAAGGGGAAAAGTCCTCGGCCAAGTCGGAAACCTCGACCGTGCAAGTGTTCGTGCCCGAGAGTGTCGCCTCGCCGATGGCCGGGGACACGACGCCGCAGCCGGAAAAGAAGAAACCTTCGCAGGCGGAGCTGGCCGCCCAGTTGGGCGTGCAGGTGGTGGAGACTCCTGCCTCGCAGCCTCCGGCGGCCACCCAGGGAAACTTTCCGCCGGCGAGGGCGAACGTGGCAGAATCCCCCCCGTCCTCCTCACCTCGGCAGTCGCCCACCCCGAAACCGATGCCTTACTACGGTGATCCGCTGGCCATTGCTACGGATCAACCGGAGGGGGCTCCCGGCATCGCTTCGCATTCGGCCGGTACGGTCCGCCCCTACCCCGGGCGACCAACGGCAGGCGTTTCCGCAGGGCTTGTCCCTTCGGGGTTGTCCGGCTCGTCTGCCAGGGGGCGAGCGGGTGCCGGTGCCCAGTCAGGCTCGGCTCCGCTGGCGGGGCGAGGTTTTGACCCTGCGAGCCGCTTGGGCCGGGACACCCGACCGGCCAGCTTCGCCCCCGGAGAGTCGTCGCCACCTACGCGTGCCCTCGGCCCCGCGATGCCAGGCGGTTTGAACAAAAACGCCACGGCTTCTCGTCCGGGGCCGCAACGCCGGGTGCCGCCGCAGCCGCCGGTGGCCCGGCCACAAGAAGAAAAGAAATCCTTCTGGGCTCGGATGAGCCAGGGGGTAAGCGACGGGTTCAAGCGGCTGTGGCCGTTCAAGAAGAAACCGCCCGCGGAACAAACTGCCACGCTGCCTCCGGCCCGGTTGAGTCCGACGGCACCAAAAGCCCCAGCCACCCGGCCGCGGCTGCCGCGCCTGGACCCGCCCATGCCGGTCCAGGAGGCCAAGGTGCCCTGGTACCAGAAACTCTTCCGCCGCTAGCTCGGGGAGTGGCCGACGCTGGGGGGGACAGGAAGTCCGCCGGAAACAAGAGCCTCCTGGGAACTCGCCACGCCACCCGGAGCGCTCCGCTTTCCGGATCCGCCAAGGACGGCCTGGTAAAGCGAGGCCACTTCCTGAGCCATTTTTTCCGCCGAAAAACACGCCCGCCGGCGCTGAAAACCCCGCCGCCGCAGTTGTTGCCACCGCTGTGGGCTGCCTAGCAGTTCCAGGGCGGCACTGGCCAACGCCTGGCTCTCTCCGGGCGGAACCAACAAACCGCTTTCTCCCGGCACCACCACGTCCACCACTCCGGGCACCCGGCTGGCCACCACCGGCACGCCCCAGGCCAGGGCTTCCAACAACACCATCGGCATCCCTTCGGGCAGGATGCTGGGAAACAGCAGCAAGTCCATTTGTTCCAGTTGTGCCGCCACGTCCTGCCGAAAGCCCAGGTAACGCACCTGCCGCTCAAGGCCCAGTCGGCAGGTCAGCTGCTGGATTTCCTGCTGGTACGGGGGCGTTTCAAACGGCCCTACCACGTGCAGCACCGCCGGGGGCGCCACACGGCGGTTGATCCACGCCAGGGCCTCCAAGGCCACTTCCAGTCCTTTGCGCGGCCGCCACAGGCCCACCAGACCCAATGTCCACGGAGGTTGGGGGGGATGGCGCGGGGGCAGCTCCTCCGGCCCGGCGATGCCGTTGGGCACCACGGCGATTTGCTGCTGCGGGAAACCTTGCCGCAGGAAATACCGGGCCGCCGTCTCGGAGACGGCCACCAGTCGATCGGCCCGGCGAACCACTTGCCGCTCCACCCAGCCCACCAGCCGCGCCCAGCCCCGGCGGCGAGCCTCGGTGGCTGTGTGCCCGTGTACGTGATGCACCCAAGGAATACCCACCCGGCGAACCAGCACCGCGGCCACCAGCGCAGTGCGCGGGGTGTGCGAGTGGACCAGTTGCACTTTGCGTTGGGCCACCACTTGGGCCAGGGTGCGCACCACCCGCAGGTCCCAACGCGTGCGCATGGGCACCTCCAGCAAGGGAGTCTCCTGGCACTGCCGTCGCCGGGGGAACTTGTCCGGCTTCACACAGGCCAGCGTCACTTCCACGCCGAACCGGGGCAGCCACAAGGCCAGCAGGTCCTGGACCCGCTCGGCCCCAGCGTAGTGCTCGCCGTTGATCAAGTGCAGCACGTGCATGGGAAACTCCAAACGGCCGATAGCTTGGCCTGGCCGGGTACGTGTTTAACCTGCCAACACAGGGACGCTTCTGTTTCCACCCCCGGCGAGCCGCGGGCGTTAGCTCGCGGAGGGCCTGGAGGACTTGGAGGCGTGGAGGCTTGGGGGCATGGCCAGCCGCGCATCGTCAGCCGGCGGTTGGCCAGCCGCCAGCTTCGTACGTGTTTAGCGTGCTATCACAAGGTGTGATGTGCCCAAACCATAAAGCAAGCCGAAGGCTTGCCAGCCCTGTAGCCGGTGGTCGTAGCGAAGCGGAGACCACCGGAAAGCACGGCCATTACCCCACCCAGCACCCCGTCAGGGGTGCCAGAAACCAAGGGACCGCTCCTCCATCTGGCATCCCTTCGGGATGCAAAAGGGTAAGGAAAAACGCTGCTTCCCGGGGGTCTGACGACCCCCGGCTAGGAAGCTGCGACGCCTGCGGCGTCGGTCCTCCGGCTGCTAGCTGGCTAAACACGTACTACGCTGCGGGCTCGCTGAACTGCGTTTTTCTTGTATCGGAGCGGAAGCTCCGGAAGGGCGAACCTCCTGGTGAGCCGCAGGTGCACCATGTGCGTTGCTTTCCCCAATCACACTTTGTTCCGGCCTGGTGCGGAAGCACCCCCTCCAAGCCCTCAGGCCTCCAAGCCCTCCCGCGGCTAAAGCCACCGGGCTTGCCCATATAACTCACCCGGAGTTTGCAACCGTGCGACTGTTGATCTTCGACGACTACGAGCAGATGAGCCGCTGGGCCGCCCGGTATGTGGCCCGGCGAATCGCCCAAGAGGCCAGCCACTTGCGCCCCTTTGTGCTGGGGCTGCCCACCGGCTCCACGCCCGTGGGTACCTATCGCCACCTGGTGGAGCTTCACCGGCGGGGCGAGGTGAGTTTCCGCCACGTGGTGACGTTCAACATGGACGAGTACGTGGGCCTGGGCCCCGACCATCCGCAAAGCTACGCCTACTTCATGCACCAGCACCTTTGGGACCACGTGGACCTGCCCCCCCAGCAGCGCCACATTCCCAACGGGCTGGCCGAGGACCTGGACGCGGAGTGCCGCCGCTACGAGCAGGCCATCCAGGCGGCCGGGGGAATCGACCTGTTCCTGGGCGGCCTGGGGCACGACGGGCACATCGCCTTCAACGAACCCGGCTCCAGCCTCCGCTCGCGTACCCGGGTCGTTGCGCTCACCGACGACACGGTGCGGGCCAACGCCCGCTTCTTCGACAACGACCCAAGCCGCGTCCCCCGGCAGGCGCTGACCGTGGGCGTGGGCACGATCCTGGATGCCCGGCAAGTGATGCTGCTGGTCTCCGGCCAGAGCAAGGCCTGGGCGTTGCACAAGATTGTGGAAGAGGGTGTGAACCACATGTGGGCCGGCTCGGCGCTGCAACTGCACCCGGACGCTTGGATCCTCTGCGACGAGGCGGCCACCGAGGAGCTGAAAGTGAAAACCGTACGCTATTTCAAGGAAGTAGAACGGAAAACACTAGCCGAACTGATGGAAGACGAGCCGCCGGCGTAAGCCCGCGGAGAAGAACCAGCAAGCCACCGGCTTCAGTGGGCCAAGAAGAGCCCCCCGCGTAAGCGGGGGGAGAACGTCCGAGCTTCAGCTCGGGAGGACGTGGGGGCTTGGAGGCCTGGGGGCTTGGAGGGGTGGCGAGCCGCGGGCGTAAGCCCGCGGTTGAACGGCGAGCCGCCAACTTTGTACGTGTTTAGCGTGCCAGCACAAGACGGAGCATTCCCAGATCAAAAGCAAGCCGAAGGCTTGCCAGCCTTGTAGCCGGTGGTCGTAGCGGAGCGGAGACCACCGGAACCAGGCACCATGACCCCACCCAGCACCCCGCCAGGGGTGCCAGAAACAGCCAGCGGTTCCTCCCTCTGGCATCCCTTCGGGATGCTGAAGGATAAGGAAAAACGCTGCTCCGGGGGTCTGACGACCCCCGGCTACCAGAGTGCGACGCCTGCGGCGTCGGTCCTCCGGCTGCTAGCTGGCTAAACACGTACCCAGCTTCAGCTGGCGGAGAAAAGTAACGGAGTGCGTTTGCCCGGCTCGCCCCGGACGGAAGTCCGGGGCTCGCTGCAGCAAGAACAGACACCACCCCAGGGCACAAGGAGGTGCCGCATGTCCGATGTGCTGGTCCAGGACGGACTCTACCGCCGGCTGCAAGCCGATGAGATCGAGCAGTTGGTGCGTCAGGGCTGCTGGGCCGAAGACTGGTCCCAGGTGCTGGTCGCTCCCGGCTTTCGGCCCCAACGGGTGCAGCAGGTGCGCTTCTTCGGGCGCAATCGCCTGGGCGTGTTCGAGCAAAGCGTGCTGCTGCCGGGGGGGCTGGAGCATCCCACGGGCGTCTATCAGGCCACGCTCTTTGAAACCACGGTGGGCGACGAGGCGCTGGTGCGCGGCGTGCGGCGGCACCTGGCCCATTGCGACGTGGGGCCGCAGGCGGTGATCGACGACGTGGAGCTGCTGGCGGCCGTGGGGCAAAGCGGCTACGGCAACGGCGTGGAGTGCCATGTGCTGGTGGAGACCGGCTCGCGCAGCGTGCCGCTTTACGATCGGCTTTCGGCCCCGGTGGCCTGGCTACTGCTGTTTTGGGCCGAGGGCACTCCGGCTCGCCAGCGCTGGCTGGAAGCCATTGAGACTTACGCCCGCTGCCGCCGCGGCTCGCGGGTTCAGGTGGGCCAGGGGGCCTGGGTCACCGGCTGCGGCACGGTGCAAAACGTGCAGATCGGCCCCCACGCCCGGCTCTGCGGCGTGTTGCGAGCCACCAACGGTACGGTGCACAGCCGGGCCGATGCCCCCAGCTACCTGGGCCCGGGCGTGGTGGCCGATCACTTTATCCTCGCCTCCGGCGCGCGGGTGGACTCCGGGGCGCAGCTGGAATGTACGTTCGTCGGGCAGGGAGCTGTGCTGGAACGGGGCTTTTCGGCCACGCACAGCCTCATCTTTGCCAACTGCGAGCTGGCCCATGGCGAGGCCACCGCCACGCTGGCCGGCCCCTTTACGGTAAGCCACCATCGCAGCAGCCTGTTGATCGCCGGGGCGTTTTTGTTCTTCAACGCCGGCAGTGCCACCAACGAGAGCAACCACTGGTACAAGCTGGGCCCGGGGCACCACGGCACGCTGGGCCGAGGGAGCAAAACCGCCTCGGACTGCTACATGCGCTGGCCCTGCCACGTGGGCCCCTTTACCATCGTGGCCGGGCGGCACTACGGGCCGCTGGACGTGCGAGCGTTTCCGTTCTCTTACTTGCTTAATCAACAGGGCCGCAGTGTGCTGCTGCCGGGAGCGAACCTGGCCCGGGTGGGCCCCTGGCGCGACCAGCAGAAATGGCCCTCGCGCGATCGCCGCACCGGCAGCGATCGCCTGGACTGGTTCCATCTGGAGCTGCTCAACCCAGTGACCGTGGGCCTGTGCGAGCAGGCCCTGCGGACGCTCAAAGAGCTGGAAGCGGCCGGGGAATCTGGCCGGGAGAGCATCGCCTTCCGCGGAACCGTGATCCCGGTGGAACGGCTGCGCAAGGGCATGGCCGCTTATCGCCTGGCGATGGAGCTGTACCTGGGTGATCAACTGGCCCGGCGGCTGGAACACCTTCAGCAACAACAGCCCCAGCCGGACCAGACCCCACCGCAAGAACTCTTGGCCCAATTGATCCAGCACGACTCGGAAGGCCAAGGCCCGTGGATCGACCTGGGCGGGCTGCTGCTGCCTCAGGAGGAAGTGCCGCGGCTGCT
>JALSGI010000743.1 GCA_026982835.1 Planctomycetota bacterium
GCACCGGATCGTCGGCCGGGGCCGGACGATGCTCCACCGCCGAGGAGGAGCCGGTGAGCTTGCGCACCAGCTGGGCCAGTTGGGCGATGGTGAACTCCTCCGGGTTGCCCAGGTTCACCGGCCCGGGAAACTCCTCGGCCACTTGCATGGCTCGCAACAGGCCCTCCACCAGGTCGTCCACGTAGCAAAAAGAGCGCGTCTGCGAGCCGTCCCCGTACAGCGTAAGCGGCTCCCCGGCCAGCGCCTGGCGGATGAAGTTGGACACCACCCGCCCGTCGTAAGGGTGCATCCGCGGCCCGTAGGTGTTGAAAATCCGCACCACCACCACCGGAATCTGGTGCACGCGGCGGTAGTCGAAGCAGAGGGTCTCGGCCGCCCGTTTCCCTTCGTCGTAGCAGGCCCGCGGTCCCACCGGGTTGACCGCCCCCCGGTAGCTCTCCACTTGGGGATGGACTTCCGGGTCGCCATAGACTTCGCTGGTGGAGGCTTGCAGCACCCGCGCCCCGCACCGCTTGGCCATCCCCAGCACGTGCATCGTGCCCAGGAAGGAAGTCTTGATCGTCTTGATCGGATTGTGCTGGTAGTGCCCCGGGGCGGCCGGGCAAGCCAGGTTGTAAATCTGGTCCACTTCCAGCCAGATGGGCCGGGTGATGTCGTGGCGGATCAGCTCGAAGTTGGGCCGATCCAGCAGGTGAGCCACGTTGGACTTCTGGCTGGTGAAAAAATTGTCCAGGCACAGCACGTCGTGCCCTTGCTCCACCAGGCGCTGGCACAAGTGCGAACCCAAAAAACCCGCCCCGCCGGTCACCAGAATCCGCTGGATCATCGCTGCTTGGCCCTGCCGGAAAACCGCTGTCCGTGGTCCAGCGGTTGTTTTGGGCGCAGCCTGCGGCGGTGTCAAGGCGCAGCGCTGCGGTAGGCCAGCATCCGCACCCCGTCCCAGTCGGCCGTGGACAGCTCCCGATCCAGCTCCAGCCACCCGCACTGCTGGAACAAGTTCGGCTCGTGCGCAGGGTACAAGTACACCAGCCGCAGCACCCGGGGACGGCGCTGCCACGAGTGGTGCAGTCGCTGGATGACCGCTTGCAGCACCGGACCGGTGAACGGATTGAACAGAAACACGGCGTTCACCTCCGGCGGCACTTCATAGCAGGCCGCGTCAGCCGTGACGATCTGCACCCGAGGGCAGCGCAAGCGCCGCTTGGCCCGCCGCAGATTCTCCCGCGCCCGCCGGCTCAGTTCCTCCGAGAGCTCCACGCCGATAACACGAGCAAAAGGATACGTAGCCGCCACGATCACGGCCCTGCCCAGTCCGCAGCCGTAGTCCAGCAACACGTCCTGTTCCCCTTGCGGGTCGAAGTACTGCATGGCCGCGTGCAGGCAGCGGTAATGGGCCGCTTCGTAGCACTGGTAATGTTCTTCCGCGCCGGCTTCCGCCGGGCGGATCACCCCGGTGGTGCGGATGCCCAGGCGCCAATCGTGGTAGCGTTCGCTGAAGCGGTAGCGGTACAGGCGGGCCGCCTCGGCAAACCCTAGCTCACGTATGTTTACCACCAGGTTGCGCACCTTGCGCAACCACGACCTCCCACGGCGGACCACGGCAGGGCACCCTCTGGAAGCGGAACCGGACTGGCTACGGGGTTCCCTCCTCCGGTTCGGCTCATTCCCCTGGAGTTTTCATCGGCCTGGGCTGCTCGTGCCGTGATCCCCGCCGGCGCGGCAAACCCGGTGGGAAGAAAAAACGGTCCGATGACACCGATTATGCCGCCCAAGGTGTGCCTCCCCCCGAGGAAAAAACGCTCTTCCAACCGGCAGATTCCGGCCCCCGGTGGCCGTAAAAGCAGGTCCGGGCAACCGGCGTGCCCTTTTATCCCTTTGCGGAAGTGGCCTGCCGCCGGCGCAGCTGGCCGCAGGCAGCGTCAATTTGAGCCCCTTTGCGCCGCCGCAGTTGCACCTCCACCCCCTGATGCTTCAGCTCCTGGACGAATCGCCGCACCCGGGCCGCATCCGGCTCCTGGTATGGGAGTCCTTCCACGGGGTTGTAGGGAATCAGGTTCACCAGTGGGCGCCGCCGGCGCAGCAGGCGGCCTAGCTCCCGTGCCGCCTGGGGCGAGTCGTTCACCCCGCCCAACAGCACGTACTCAAACGTCACCCGCCGCCCGGTCTTTTCAAAGTAGAAGTCCACCGCCTCCAGCACCGCCTCGATCCCCACGGTGCGATTGACCGGCACCAGTTGTGTGCGCAGGGCGTCGGTGGGGGCATGCAGCGAGACGGCCAAGTGGTAGGGCCGATCCAGCTCGGCCAGGCGGCGGATGCCCGAGGGCAATCCCACCGTGGAGATCGTCACCCGGCGGTGGCTCAAGCCCAGCCCTTGGGGCGAGGTGAGCAGGTCCAGAGCCGGGATGAGCTCCTTGAGGTTGGCCAGCGGCTCGCCCATCCCCATCACCACCACGTGGCTGAGGCGTTCCTCGGGGGAGAGCAACCGCTGGAGCTGCAAGACTTGTTCCAGGATTTCGCCCCGGGTGAGGTTGCGCACCACGCCGTCCAGCCCGCTTGCGCAGAACACGCAGCCCATCGCACAGCCCACCTGGGTGCTGATGCACACGGTGCGTCGCCGCTCTCCTTGGCGCAGCAGCACGCACTCTACCGCGTGGCCGTCGGCCAGCTCCAGAAGCAGCTTTTCGGTTCCATCGGGCGCTTGCTGGTGGGCCAGCCTGCGCGTGCTCCAGAGCCGGAAGTGCTGCTGCAACTTTTGCCGCAGCTGCCGGGGCAGGTTGCTCATCTGCTGGAACGACTCGGCCCGATGGCGAAACACCCAATGCCAGAGCTGCCCGGCCCGATAGCTCGGCTGGCCCTGCTGCTGGAACCACCGGGCAAGCTCCTCCGGGGCAAGCTCCAGCAGATGCGGCACTTGGGTTGCAAAACAGGAAGGCATGGCATGTGACCCAACAGGAGGCGCCCGAACCCCCGGCTTCGGCCGGGAGAAAACCGTAGCACGCCGTGCAAAGGTCGGTGCCCGGCTTGCGGATCGGCTCGTTCTCTCTCTGATTATCCACCCCGGCCGGTGGAAGGCCAAGCTGCCCCTTGCGTCTCCCCCCGCTTACGCGGGGGGCTCCTGGTTGTGCAAGTTGACGTTTGTTCTCACCCCGGTGCGGAAGCACCTCGTGGCCGACGGCCCTGCCGTCCTCCGCCGACTGAAGTCGGGTACGTGTTTCGCGTGCCCGCACAAGACGAAGCGCCCCCAGAGCAAAAGAGTTGATTTTTGTTCGGCGAGCCGCATGCGTGAGCACGCGGTTGCTACTGTTTGTGGCCGATGCTACGCTGGCCAACCGCCGGCTGACGGCGCGCAGCTCGCCGTTGCAAGAATCAAAGCATGTCCACCAGGTACGCTGTTTTCCACAAAACACGCTTTTTCCTGCCCGGTGCGGAAGTACCAGTGGCGAGCCCCGGGCTTCGTACGTGTTTAGCGTGCTAGCACAAGGTGTGATGTGTCCAAACCATAAAGCAAGCCGAAGGCTTGCCAGCCTTGTAGCCGGTGGTCGTAGCGAAGCGGAGACCACCGGAAAGCACGGCCATTACCATACCCCGCACCCCGGCAGGGGTGCCAGAAACAAGGACCGTTTTGCCCTCTGGCATCCCTTCGGGATGCTCAAGGATAAGGAAAAACGCTGCCTCCCGGGGGTCTGACGACCCCCGGCTAGGAGGCTGCGACGCCTGCGGCGTCGGTCCTCCGGCTGCTAGCTGGCTAAACACGTACTTAGCCGGTGGAGAGCCGAACAAGTACATTGCGTTGTTTTATCCGCCAGCTGAAGCTGGCGGCTCGCCATTTGCAAGAAAAAACGCTTATTCTCTCCTAGCATGGAAGCGCCAAACCAAGTGATGTGCTAGCTGGCTAAACACGTACGAAGTCGGCGGCTCGCTGTTCTCCGCGGGCTTACGGTGCGCGGCTCGCCGTTCAACCGCCGGCTCACGCCGGCGGCTCGCCACGCCCCCAAGCCCCCAGGCCTCCAAGCCTCCACGCCCCCAAGCCCCTTCCCAAGCTCTCCGGGGGTGCAAGCAGTGCTTTCAAAGAAAAACCGCCGTCCGCGACGCCTGCCGTTCGTGCGAGGCGGCCCTGCGGATGATCTTGTTGTCCCGAAGCCCGGGCAGTACGATGGGCCGCCAAGGTGCTCCAGTGTGCAGCCGCGCAGCGTATCTGCCGTCCGGCTGACACGCTTCAGGAGCGCCTGCCCAGGTCAAGGACGATCAATTGCCCGGCACCATGCCGCTTGGAGCAAGGACGCAGAGCATGGGTTCCTATTCTTTAAAGGAGGTGGCCGCCTGGATCGGGGGCCAGGTGGTCGGTGCGGCCGAAACTCGCATCAGCGGGGCAGCTATCTTGCGCGACGTTGCCCCCGGGGAGCTGACGCTGGTGGACTCGGCCGAGCGGCTAGGACAGTTTGAAACCTCCCCGGCTGCCGCGGCCGTGGTGCCCCAAGGGATTACCTGCGACAGCAAGCCGGTCGTCCAGGTGGAGGATGTACATCAGGGGTTTGCCACCGTGGTGGCCCGGCTCCGCCCCCCCAGCCGCAGTACCTACCAGGGCGTAAGCCCGCAGGCCTGGGTCGATTCCACGGCCCGGCTCGCCCCGGATGTGGCCGTTTATCCAGGAGCGTGGATCGGGGCCGGAGTTGAGATCGGCCCAGGCAGTGTGATCCACTCCGGCGTGCGCATTCTGGACGGCTGCCGCATCGGCTCGCAGGTGGTCATCTTCCCCAACGCCGTACTGTATGAGGACACCGTGGTGGGCGACCGCTGCCTGATCCACGCCGGGGCGGTGCTGGGGGCCTACGGGTTCGGCTACGAGACGCGCAACGGGCACCACGAGCTTTCGGCCCAGTTGGGCTACGTGGTGCTGGAAGACGATGTGGAGATCGGGGCCAACACCACGGTGGATCGCGGCACCTACGGCCCCACCCTGATCGGCCAGGGAACCAAGATCGATAACCTGGTGATGGTGGCCCACAACTGCCGCATCGGGCGGCACAATCTCATCTGCTCCCAGGTGGGCATCGCCGGCAGCGTGACCACGGGCGATTACGTGGTGATGGCCGGGCAGGTGGGCGTGCGGGACCACGTGCACATCGGCACCCAGGCCGTGCTGGGAGCCATGGCCGGCATCATCAACAACGTGCCCGAGAAAACCACCGTGATCGGCATTCCGGCCACCGAGCAGCGCGATCAGAAGATCAAGCAGGCGGCGTTTGCCAAGCTGCCCGAGATGCGAAAACAACTCAAGGCCCTCCAGCGGCAGGTGGAACAGCTCCAGCGGCGCCTGGACGCAGCCCAGCGCCCCGCCGCCTGAAGGCTTTTGCCCGCGGTCCCCCGATGCACGCAGCAAGTTCCCCTTCGCCTGCACCTGCGCGGCAACAGGCCGCCCCCATCGGGCTTTTGGCCGGTTGGGGCGACTATCCGCTGCTGCTTGCCCGGCACTTGCGCCAAGGCGGCCGCGTGGTGGTGGGGCTGGGGCTTCGGGACCATGCCGACCCGGAACTGGCCTGCTGTTGCGATTACTTTTACTGGATCGGCATCGGCAGCTTCGGCCGGGCGGTGCGGCTGTTTCGCCGCCACGGAGTGCGGGAAGCGCTGCTGGCCGGAAAACTGCGCAAGGTGGAGTTCTTCCGCCCCGGCGTGTGGTGGCGTCACCGGCCCGACGGGCGGTTTCTGCTGCGGTTCGGGCCGCTTCTGTTTTCCCGCAGCCGGGACCGCAAGGACGACACGCTGCTGGGGGCCGTGGTGGAGGCTTTTGCCCGCGAAGGAGTAACCATCGTGCCGCCGACCGACTTGCTGCCCCAGCTGCTGGCCCCCCCGGGACTCTGGACCCGGCGAGCCCCCAGCCCCTACGAGCAACAGGACATCCTCTTCGGCTGGGAACTGGCCCGCGAGATGGGACGCCTGGACGTGGGGCAAACCGTGGTGGTCAAGGGCCGGGCCACGCTGTGCGTGGAGGCCATCGAGGGCACCGACGCGGCAATCGCCCGGGCCGGCCAGCTTTGCCCCAAGGGAGGCTTTACCGTGGTGAAGGTGGCCAAGCCGCAGCAGGATATGCGGTTCGACGTGCCCACCGTGGGCCGCCACACGGTGCAGGGCTTGATCCGCGCCGGGGCTTCCTGCCTGGCCATCGAGGCGGGCAAGACGATCTTCCTGGACCGGCAAGAGGTGGTCCAGCTGGCCGACCGGCACCGTCTGGCCATCGTGTCGCTGGAGCACCCGCAGCAGGTGTTCGGGACGCTACCGCGTCTGCGAGCCGCATGAGTCGGTTTTGGGTCTTGGGGGCGTGGAGGCTTGGGGGCTTGGAGGGATGGCGAGCCGCGCACCTTCAGCCCGCGGAGAACGGCGAGCCGCTGGCTTCGTACGTGTTTAGCCAGCTAGCACACTGTTGGTTCGACGCTTCCGTACGAGGCGGAAATAAGCGTTTATTTTACAACCGGCGAGCCGCCAGCTTTAGCTGGCGGAGAAAAACAACCGAATGCGTTTTTTGGCTCTCCCCGGGCCCCAAGCCCGGGGCTCGCCGAAGTCACAATAAGCGCCGACTCGAACACCAACCGGCGAGCCGCGCACCGTCAGCCGGCGGTTGGCAAACCCTCAACTACGCGGCAGCTCCACAGGCACCTCGTTTCCCTGCCGGGCCGAGCGATACAGGGCTTCGATCATGGCCGTGACTGTGGCGATCTGTTCCGGCGGCACCGGCTCCGCTTCCCCCTGCAGCACGCACTGGGCAAACCGCTGGACCACCAGCCGATGGGGTTTTTCGACGTGGGTGGGGGCCAGTTGCACTTCCCAGGGACGCCCCCGGCGATGGGCAAACAGCCGCCCTGCGGGCCACAGCGCTCCCCAGCGATCCCCAAACCACTGCACCCGCTGGAACTCCTCCTCCGGCTGCAAAGCCAGCCAGCTGAGCTCAAACGACACCAGCAAGCCGCCCTCGAACCGCAGTTGGCCCCAGGCGAAATCTTCCACGTCCAGTGTCCGGGAATCCCAAGAGCCCCACTCCCCCTGCACGTCCCCCCGGCGGCCCAGCCGGTTGTTCAGCGAAGCCGAAGCGGCCACGGGCTGCGGGCAACCGGCCACCCACCAGGCCAGATCGACCATGTGCACGCCCAGGTCCAGCAACACCCCGCCGCCGGAAAGCTCCCGGCGCACAAATCCTGGCCGGGCCGGAAGCCGCCGCTTGCGTAGCCACTGGGCCCGCACGGCGTGGAACTGGCCACGGTCACTTTCTTGCAATGCCTGCACCAGGGCCAGCGCCACCGGATCAAAACGCAGGTGATGGCCGATCATCAGCTTGCGTTGCCCTTGCCGGGCCAGGGCGACCAGTTGGAACGCCTCGGCCGCCGAAAGGGCCATCGGTTTTTCGCACAACACGTGCTTGCCGGCTTGCAAGGCTTGCCGGGTCATCCGGGCGTGCAGGCCGCTGGGGGCGCAGATGTCCACCACCTGTACCTCCGCATCGGCCAGTGCGTCTTCCAGCCGGGGCGTGTGGCGGGGGATGCCGAACTGCGCGGCGACTTTCGCGGCCCGCTTCTGCTCCGGCTCCACCAGCCAGAGCACCCGGGCCTGCGGCAGCGAAAGCCAACCGGGCAGGTGCTCCTGGCAGGCGATCATCCCCGCCCCCACCACGGCCACTCCCAACGATGCGGCCAACGCTGGTTCCTCCAGCAAGCGGCAAGTTGCAGCAAGCGAAGCTCCTTCCCGGCAGCTTACGCTTCCTGCTGCCGATGACAACCGCCGCACCGTTTTTGAAAAACCGCATGCTCGCGCCGGCGCTTGCCGCCCTCCGCCGACTGAAGTCGGCGGCTCGCGGTTGCAAGAACCAGCGCCAGCGGCAATACAACCGCGTGCTCACGCACGCGGCTCGCCGGACGAGTATCGACTCGTTTTTGCTCTGGAAACGCTTCGTCTTATGCTGGCACGCTAAACACGTACGCGGCTAAAGCCGCGGGCTCGCCTGGTGCGGAAGCACCCTCCCAAGACCCACGACCCAAGACCCAAGACCTCCGGTGCGGAAGCTCCGGCGCAAGGCGCAAGCCTATACTGTTTCTCCCCGCACTGACGTGCGGGGCTCCGTATCCCTCCAAGCCCCCAGGCCTCCACGCCCCCTCGCCCCCACGCCTCCAAGCCTCCACGCCCTCCGGGAGCTTACGCTCCCGGCTCGCTGTTCAACCGCCGGCTGACGCCGGCGGCTCGCCACGCCTCCCGCGGCTAAAGCCGCGGGCTCGCCTGGTGCGGAAGCACCCTCCCAAGCCCCACGACCCAAGACCCAAGACCGCGTAAGCCGCAAGTCGGTAGCCGGTAGTCGCTCTACTTGGCCAGCTTTTCAAGCTGCTGCTGCACGCGGCGCAGTTGCTGTTGCAGGCGGTTCACTTGCTGGCGCAGTTGCTTTAGCTCCGAGCGGTTTTCCAGCTTCTGGATGGCATCGTCCAGCGCTTGCACCATCGCCGGACGGTCTTCCCGGCCCCGGTGCGTGCGCAGGGCCTCTAGCGCCGCCCCCGTGGCGTTGGCCTCCAGCGAGCGAATGGCTGCCAGGCGGACCTTGCGCCGCGGGTCGTTCAGGTAGCGGGCCAGCTGTCCCACGGCCTTGGGGTCCCCGGCCGTGGCCTTGCCCAGGGCCGACAGCACCGCCGCCTTGCGGTTGGCCGAGACCGGCGGCTTGAGCAATCGCCCAAGCTGCGGTGCGGCCTGGGAGCCGCGATGTTGCACAAGCACATCCACCGCCGCCCGCAACACCACCTCGCGGTGGCTTCGCTGCGGCAAGAGTTTTTCGGCCAGTTGGGCCGCCCGGGGGCGATCCAACACGGCCAGCGTGCGCAGCGCCTGGGCCACGGCGTAGTAGGAGCGATCCTTCTGGATTGCTTCCAGCAGCACTTCCACCGTCTCTTTGCCCTTGAAACGCCGCAGGGCCGCTAGCGCCTCGCGTCGCACGCGGCTGTGGGCATCGCGGCGTGCCGCGTGCCGAAGCGCCTGGGCCACTTTCGGCCCGCCGAAACCGGCAAGCTGCCCGGCGGCCGTCTGCCGCACGCCCCAGAACTTCTCCTTGGCCAGCACTTCAAGCAGCGCGTCGCGGGCAGCCGGCTGCTCCTTGTGCTTGCCCAGGGCCACCACCGCCCGATAGCGGCTCATCACGTGGGGGCTTTCCAGTTGGGCGATCCATTCCTGGAGCGATTTTTCAAAATCCAGCTCCTTGAGAATCCAGTCCCGGGGATCGAACTCCACGTAGCGGGGACGCTGGGGACAGGGGAAGGTGAACACCTCGTCGGCTTTGGCCACGGTGATGGTATATTCCCGCCTTCCGCCGGGGGTGGTCACGGCGATCTGTACCGGCATGCGGAAAAGCGGGGTGAGCTGGTCCACCTTTTGCGTTTGCCGGATGTGCAGGCGCAGTGTTTTTTTCTCCGGATCGTAGCTGGAGCGGACGCGGTACTGCGGGTGCCCGCCGTGGTAGATCCACTGCCGGAAGAACCAGGTGAGCCCCAGGCCGGTGGCTTCTTCCATCGCGGTGCGGAAGTCGGCCGTTTCCACCGTGCGATGGGCGTTGACTTGCAGGTAGCGCTGGATGCCCCGGCGGAACCCCTCGTCGCCGACCACATAGCGGAGCATGTGCAGCACGCGCCCGCCCTTGGGATAGCTGTGGCGGTCGAACATGTTCCAGGGCCGGCGGTAGGTCCAGGCCACGATGGGCCGCCGGTAGCGGCGATCCTCCCGCATGTAGCTTTGGGCCTCCTGGTGCAACCGCCACAGGGCCTCGTCGCGCCCCTGGTGGTGCTCGAACCACAGCGTGGCAAAGTAGGTGGCAAAGCTCTCGTTAAGCCACAGCTCGGCCCAGTCCTTGCACGTGACCAGGTCGCCGAACCACTGGTGGGCCAGTTCGTGGGCCACCAGTCCCTCGGAGCTGAAGTCCAGCGCGGCCCGCTCATCGTGCAGCGTATCCAGCGTCAGTGTGGTGGCCGAGGTGTGCTCCATCCCCCCGCCGTACTCGTCGCAGCAGATCTGAGCGTACTTGGGCCACGGATACGGCGTGCCGGTCCACTGCTCGAACAGCTTCATCATGGCCGGGGTGTTGCGGAAGCTGCGCGGGGCGTCCTTCAACCGCCCAGGCGGCACATAGGAAACGATGGGCAACACCTCTCCGGCCCGCTTGTATTGCTGCTTGTAAGCCACGAAGTTACCGGCCACCACCGAGATGAGATAGGTCACATGGGGCTTGCGCTGCACCCAGTGATAGAGCTTGCGTCCCGAGGGCAACTCCCG
>JALSGI010000744.1 GCA_026982835.1 Planctomycetota bacterium
AGATTGACCCTTGACAGGCGTCCATAAGTCGATACAATGTCGGCATGTACATCGCCAAAGTGCCAAACCGAAACTCCCGGCCGGCCTACCTGCTTCGCGAAAGCTACCGCGAAGGCGGAAAAGTCAAAAACCGCACCCTGGCCAACTTGAGCAAGCTCTCCCTGGAACAGATCGAAATCATCCGCCAGGCGCTCAAAGGGCGGCAAATGGTGCCTCTGGACGAGGCCTTCCAAATCCGCCGCAGTCTGCCGCATGGGCACGTGGCGGCCGTGCTGGGTATGGTTCGCAAACTGGGCCTGGAACGGATGATTGCCTCACGCAACTCCCCGCAAGCGTCGGCTGGTCGTGGCCATGATCGTGTCCCGGATCGTTCGCCCCGGCTCGAAGCTGGCCACGGCCCGCGGACTGGACCAGGCCACCCGCATCAGGGCGCTTGGCCGTTGTTGTCCGCTGGCGCGGTTTGGCCACAGTCGCCCGCGGCAAGCGGGGGTTTCCGCTGCCTGAAGACGGTGGACTTGAACTCCACTTTTGCCCTTTTCCGGCACCTTGCAGGGCGTGCGCAGCTGCCGTGCAAGACGCAAGCCGATTTACTGTCTCTCCCCGCACCGACGTGCGTGTTGGCTTCTCCCCCGCTTACGTGGGGTACGTGTTTAGCGTGCCAGCACAAGACGGAGCATTCCCAGATCAAAAGCAAGCCGAAGGCTTGCCAGCCTTGTAGCCGGTGGTCGTAGCGAAGCGGAGACCACCGGAACCAGGCACCATGACCACACCCAGCACCCCGGCAGGGGTGCCAGAAACCAACGGACCGTTCCTTCATCTGGCATCCCTTCGGGATGCTCAAGGACAAGGAAAAACGCTGCCTTCCGGGGGGCTGACGACCGTGAGGCTACAAAGCTGCGACGCCTGCGGCGTCGGTCCTCCGGCTGCTAGCTGGCTAAACACGTACGAAGCTGGCGGCTCGCCGTTCAACCGCCGGCTAACGCCGGCGGCTCGCCATCCCCCCAAGCCTCCAGGCCTCCACGCCCTCCGCCGGCTGACGGTGCGCGGCTCGCCGGTTGCAAGAAAAAACGTTTGTTCTTGCTCCGGTGCGGAAGCTCCGGCGCACGGCACAAGTCGCACGCCGCAAGCCGATACTGCTTCTCCCCGCACTGACGTGCGGGGCTCTTGTTGGGCAAGTTGACGTTTGTTCTCACCCCGGTGCGGAAGCACCGGCGAGCCGCGTGCGTGAGCACGCGGTTTTTCACCAAACGGCAGCGAATGTGCTTTGGCTTAGCAACCGGGAGCTGACGCTCCCGGCTCGCTTTCTCCGCCAGCTGAACAGCCCGTTGAAGAATGTTCCTCGATACGGAATCGCGTCACAGGACTAGACGTATTTTCTGAAAAAAAGCGGCTCGGCAGGAGCCTCGCCCTCCCAAAATTGCGTTTTTCAACGGGCTGTGAAGCTGGGTACGCGTTTAGCGGT
>JALSGI010000745.1 GCA_026982835.1 Planctomycetota bacterium
GGGGAGGCTGTTCCAGGCGGTTGCAGAACCGGAGTATCTGCCGCCGGGTTTGTTCGTCGGCCAAGGGCAATGCGGCCCGGCAAAAAGCACGCGCCGTCTTCACCCGGCCTTGGCGATGGAATTGCTGTGCCTGCTGGAAAAGCTCCTGCGCCCGCTGGTGTTTTCGGCGTCGTTCGGCCTGTTGGCGCGCCGCTGCCTTGCGCCGCAACGCCGCCAGCGAACCGCCCGGGTGATCGTTCCGCCAAGGAGCGCGGCGGGCTGCGGGGGCCGATTCGTGGGGGTGAGGATTCCGCGCCTGTTGGCCGGCACGGGGAACTCCAACCCCGGGAGGAGCTGCCGCGCCGGCGGCTCTTGCGCCCCGGGGCGGCAGGACCGCACCCGACACGCTTGCCCCGCGAGAAGAAGAAAGTTGTTCCACGGCCATCTGCAAAGGCGTTCGATAGGGAACTCCCGGCCACGGACGACCCACCACCGGCACCACGCCCATCACGAACGGGCTCCAGGTGCCGGCGAACATGGTGCCGGGCATGCCCTGGGTGACGGTCATGCTCGGGGCCACGGTGGTGAACGAGGTGCGTGCGCCCTGGCCGGCGAAAAAGTGCAACTGCCCCCGCCAAGGGCCGCCCTGGAAACCCACACCCCCTTGCAGGCCCGCTCCCGGCTGAAAGCGGCCAAAGGGGGGCACGGCCGGCCCTCCACCAAAGCGGACAAAAAATCCCGGCCCTTGCAACGACCACTGGGTGCCTATCCGCTCGAAGAAGCTGTGTCCCACCGAGTGCATCGGCGTGGTGATCGTCACCTGGGGCGGGTTTTGCCCCCAGGCGGTCGCGGCCAGGCAGCAAACCACCGCAGAGCATGCCGCTACGGTACGCATGGCTTTTTCTCTCCCTGGCAGAAGCTGGTCCATCTGTCATTCTCCAAAAATTCTCCCACATGGCAAACCAAATTGCCCTGTGAGCCGGGCTAGCGGCGCGGAGAGAGTTGCGCCAGAAGGGGAAGAGACAAGGCCATCTTTCCGGCCAGGGAGCAGGCCAGCTGGCGAAACTCCCCGTAGCAGTCCTTCACCGCCTGCATGTGCGCCCCAATGGCTCCGTCGGCAGGACGCAAGTGGAAGATGGGTTTTCGGGCTTCCATGGCCAGAGGCATCAAGCTCCGATAATGCTTCAACAGACCCAAGCAATGTGGGTCCTGAGCAAACTCCGGAGCCGAGTCCGCTGAAGTGGCCAGCACTTTTTCCCGATACAGAGCCGGAATGCGGCCGGCCCAACGGGCATAGGCTTTCACTGGCCGATCCCGCAGCACGGCGTGCTGGAGGATCAGGTAGCCCAAGGGCTGCATTTTGTCCTGGAGCTGGGCTTTCACCACGGCAGGCTCGTGAGCTTCCAAAAGCTGCTGGAACTCCTGCTGGATGCTCGTCGGCATCCGTTCCACGCGTTCGTTCCACTCTTGCCGCCAGTGACGCAGGGTCGGTCCCAGGTTCCGCAAACCCTGGAGGGAGAACAAGTCGGCCGCCAGGGGGAAGGCCACCCCGTGGCACACCAGCAGCGCGGCGCGGTTGATGGCTCCCAGGTTGGGACCCACATCCACCAGCGCCACGGTGGCTTTGCATTCCCGGGCCGCTTGCAGCACCATGCGCAAAAACGCCGTGGTGGTGCGGAACGAGGCAGCTTGGGGGTCCAGGCATCGCGGCCAAGCCAGCGAGAGTTCGTCTTCAAAGACCGAAAGGGCCATGTCCCCCGGCACCAGGTGGATGTTCTCCCCCACTTCCCGCAGGGGGGCAGGCTCGATGTCCCCCGTGCCTTCCAGCAGCGGAGCGACGACTCCCTGGATGGTCTGCGGGTGGTGGTCGGCATCGGGCCAGATGGCCTCCAGTTGCTCGTCGTCCAGGAACATGGAGGTGAGGTTGGCCTGGGGGTCCAGGTCCACCACCAGCACCCGCGCCCCAAGCTCGGCAAACATCCAGGCCATGTGGTAGCAGAGCGAGGTCTTGTCCACGCCCCCTTGGTTGTTGAAGAACGCCAGGGTCGGTGTCATGGGGCCTTCCTCACCACGACGCGCACTCGGGTGGGTTCCAGGTGGTACTGGGGTTCCGGGTTGCCGTTTTTCCGCAGCGCCTGCTCGGCCAGGGGGATGCCGAAGCCGAACCGCTGCACATAGCCCAGGGTCCGCATCGCTTCGGCCAGCAACGGGTTGCGGTAGTCGGTGGCTCCGTGGCGGAAGTTTTCCCGGGTCACCTGGCCATACAGCCCGCCGGGATTCTCAATCTCCACCCGATCATCGTACCAGTAAATCCGCACCGGGGCATGGGAACTTTCGTAATTGCGGTGGATCAGGGCGTTACGCACATACTGCTGCAACGCCACCAGCGGATAGTCCGCCTGTTGTTCTTCGCGGGAGTCTTCGGCGATGGTCAAGGCCGTGTTGATGTGGGCCCCAAGCACCTCTTCCACCTGACGCAGTTGGTCTGGCAGTGGGCCTGTGACTTGCTTGTTGTCGGCCACCGGGTGCCCCAGGGTCGTGCCGTGAATGCGAAGAAACTGCACATAGGCTCCCGGGATGAACCCCGTGGGAGCTTTGCCCAACACCAACACGGCTCCGTAGGTGGGTACACCCTGGATGAGAAACCGCAGGGATTGAAGCTGTTGTTCTATACTGCGCGTGTTTTGTTCCAGCACTTCGGGAGCCACGGCCGAGGGGAGGTAGGAGCGTTGGAAAAAGAGCAAGTCCAAGTCGTCCAGACTGGCTTGGGGTACAGGCCGGTGGTCCCAAGGCAGATCGGCTCCGCGGCGCCGCTCGGCCAGGCGGGGTTCTTCCTCGGGAGTTGCTTGCTGAACCGTGGTGCCGGTGCGGATCCACACTCTCCCATCGCAGCGCACGGGGGGATCGTCGCTGGGAAGCACCACCAGGGCCAGTACGGTTTTGTCGTGTACCCGGAGCCACTGCGCGTGCAACGAGGGCCGGGGAAGGATTTTCCCTTCGTTACGTATGGCCAGCAGGTCACGGAGGGTGCGGTCGTTTCGTTCCAGCCCGAGTACCTGGCCCCGGTCATCCACACCGAAGAAAATCACGCCCGGACGACCTGTCCCCTCCAGGTCGTTGGCCAACGCGCAGATCGTGTGGCGGATTTGCTGCCGGTCCGCTGGAGATTTCTTGAACTCCACCCGGGAGGACTCCCCGACTTGCAGCAGCCGGAGCAATTCCGCCTGGTCAAGCATGATGGGGACCTTTTCCAAAAGGAGCACTCCGTTGACCTTCCGGCAGTGACGCCGCAGTTGCCGGCGACCGGGTGTTACTTAGCGTTTCTTGGGCTTCGGCCGGCGTCGGTGAGGTGGGTCGTTTTTCCACCAGTCGGGGCCTTCGCTCAGCACCTCGCGGTCCATCTCGATCAGGGCTTTCTTCATGCGGGCGAACACTTCCGGGTACTGGTTCTTCACATCGGCCGTCTCGCGCCAGTCGTAGCGGAGATTGTAAAGCTCAAACCGGGTGAGCTTCTCGTCGGCCACGATCTTCC
Source organism: Planctomycetota bacterium (assembly GCA_026982835.1). Taxonomy (GTDB): domain Bacteria; phylum Planctomycetota; class Planctomycetia; order Pirellulales; family S012-138; genus S012-138. The sequence continues at coordinate 3,512 of JALSGI010000745.1, forward strand.
AGTCCCCGATCCGAAGCGCCACGCGGCACGTGGGCGAGGCGATCCGCGTGCGCCAGTACAAGTGGCGGCTGCGCTTCACCGGCTTGCCCTCAAACGCCGGCACCATGCTCGCCCCGTCAATCACGCGATCCTTGGGTAGCGGGATGCCGGCAATGTCGCAGATGGTGGCAAAGATGTCCGAGCCGATCACCGGCACGTGGCTGACGGTGCCGGGACGGATGTGCCCCGGCCAGCGGACGATGCCCGGCACGCGGATACCCCCCTCGTAATCGTCCCGCTTCCGCCCGCGAAGACCCCCGGTGGACCCTCGCGTGCGGTCCCGCTGCGAGCCGGGGCGATTGTAGTCCGGGATACCCTGCCCCTCGGGGCCGTTGTCGGAAGTGAAAAACACCACCGTGTTCTCCGCCAGGCCCAACTCGTCCAACGCCTGCATCAGCTCCCCGAAGGCGGCGTCCAACTGGCTGACGTTGCCGTGGTGCTGCTGTAGCCCAATGTCCTTGAAGCGGGCGTAGAGCTGGCGGTACTTGGGATCGGTTTCAATGGGCAAGTGGGGCTCGTGGGTCCACACTTGCAGGTAGAAGGGGCGGTTGGGGTCCCGGTGCTTCTTAAGCCAGGTGATCGCCTCGCCGACGACCAGGTGGGCCGAATAGCCTTTGAGCTTGCCTGCGGGTTTGCCGTTGCGGACGAAGTTTTCCGGGTCTTTATGGCTCGGATAAGCGTTGTTTTGCGTGGCAAACCAGTAGTCAAACCCGTGATCGTCCGGCTGCGGGTGCTTGGGGGAGTTGAAGTGGCCGTTTAAGTGCCACTTGCCCACGTGGCAGGTGGTATAGCCTTTTTCCTTGAGCAGCTCGGCGATGGTGATCTCGCTGGTGCGCAGATGGCAGTAGTGCCCTTCGGGAATCCAGCGATACACCCCGTTGCGATAGGGCGTGCGGCCGGTCAGTATAGCCGAACGGCTGGGCGAGCAGACGCCGCAGGCCGAGTAGCACTGCGTGAACCGCACGCCCTGGCTGGCGAAGCGGTCCAGGTTGGGCGTTTTCATCCAGCGGTTGCCGTAGCAATGCAGGTCGCCCCAGCCCAGGTCGTCGGCCAGAAAGACGACGAAGTTGGGCGGCGATTCCTTTTCGGCGGCAGCCGCAGTCGGCACGGCTCCCCCGATCAACAGCAACAAACCCGGCAAAACTCGCATCGCGGACATCGGGAACACCTCCGGCCTTTTATCAGGGGGATTTTTCGCTAGGGAACGGCCTCAGTATAATCGGGGCTTTCCCCTTTTGCAGCGACTCGGCGAAGAGAAAGTGCAACGATGGGCCGGATGCTCCAGCGGCTGGGATTGGTGATTCTGCCCGCGGCCATGGTGTTGCAACTATGGCCGGGTGCCGGGGGGCGTCCGGTGCTTTCGGTGGGGCAGATGCTGGCGGCGATGGTCTTCGGGGCGGCGCTGTTCTGGCTGGGCTGGGTCATCTCCGGCTGGGAGAGCCGCCGGTAGCCCCGCACGTCCGTGCGGGGGGTCCTGGGTCTTGGGTCTTGGGTCTTGAGGTGGTACTTCTGCACCGGGGTGAGAACAAACGTCAACTTGCACAACCAAGAGCCCCCCGCGTTAGCGGGGGGAGAAACCATATCGGCTTGCGGCTTGCGGCTTGCGCCGTGCGCTATTGCGCCGGAGCTTCCGCTCCGCGGCAAGAACAGTCACGGATTCTGGCTTATACCGGCGAGCCGCCAGCTTTAGCTGGCGGAGGACGTGGAGGCGTGGGGGCTTGAAGGCTTGGAAGGATGGCGAGCCGCCGGCGTCAGCCGGCGGTTGGCGAGCCGGGAGCGTTAGCTCCCGGATGCGGCGGGTCTCGGTTCCAGGAAGACTTTTTCAACGGGCTGCTATGCCGATCCGGCCGGTTGAGTTTCTTCCGCTGCTTCGGCCGTGCCACTTGGCCGACTGGCAACAGCCGAGGCGGGCAGCACCTGGCCGCTTTGCGGATCGTACCAGTGGACCTTGTTCCGCCCGGCCGACTTGGAACGATAAAGCGCCTGATCGGCCCAGGAGAGCACCTCCTCCTGGCCGGCCTCTTCCCAGGGACCGCTGACCCCGATGGAAAAAGTAATGGCTGCCGCTTCCGACACTCCGGAAAGCTCGAAGTTGGTGGTGGCCACGCGTTGCCGCAGCCGCTCGGCCACCAGCACGGCCTGGGGGAGCGTCAGCTCGGTGAAGAGGATGGCGAACTCGTCGCCGCCGTAACGGGCCACGAAGTCGCTGGCCCGCACGACCTGTTTCAAAAACCGGCCCACGTGTGCCACCACCTGGTCCCCGGCCGGGTGCCCGTGTGTGTCGTTGATCCACTTGAAGTGGTCCACATCGGCCAGCAGCAAGGCAAACGGCTTGCCTTCGCGTCGCCAGCGGGCGACCATCATTTCCAGTTTTTCGTCGAAGGCCCGGCGATTGGCCACGCCGGAAAGAGCGTCGGTGCGGGCCAGGCGGCGGTTGCGGTCGATTTCCTGGGCCTGTTCTTCCATTCGCAGCCGGGCGTAGCGCAGATCGTCTTCCAGCTTGCGGTTGGCCTCCAGCACGGCGGCCACTTCCTTGAGCAACTGACGTTGGACCTGGCCCAACTCGCCGGAAAGCTCCAGGTGCCCGATGTGCTGCCCCACCTCGCGGATTTCGGCCGTGTGCACGTCCACGTCGTGGCTCAGGTCCTGGCTGGCCTGGAGCAGTTCCCCCAGCACGCGGAGGGTTTTGCTTCGCTCTTTGCTGGCCAGGGTTCGTTCGCGGTTTTGGCGCGTGGAAAACCCCAGGTAAAAACCCACCCCCAGCCCGACAGCCATGCTGCCGAACACCCAGGGCAACACGTAATAGAGCATCTGGAAATTCACCCGTGGTGGTCCTCGCTCCTGGAACCCGATCCCTCTCCGCCGTGTCACTCCCGCCGGCTGTTGGCCCGGCTCCCGAAGCCTTTTCCCGGAACCAAGGGCCTTTCCCGTATTCATTGAAATATATGTTACGATTCCCCCCAGGGCGAACTTTCAAGGAGTAAGGATTTTGGGCGGATTGTCGGTTTTGTCGTCTTTGCGGTTTGCCTTTGGGGCCGTGGGGGCCGAAGCGGACTGCTGCTGTTGCAAAAACGCCAGCCGCAACTGGTGGAGGGCCTGTTGCAGGTGTTGGTCTTCTTCGGGGCGGAGGTTCCCGCGGGTCTTTTCTTGCAGCATCGCCAGCGTGTCGATCAGGTGGCGAGCCAGGTTGGGCCGGAACTGCCGCCGACCTTGCAGCGGATCGGGGGCCAGTCCCAGGGCCACCTGGGCCTGGGCCACCAGCCCGGTTACATGCAGCAGGAACGTCGGCAGCGGCAGCGGCGGATCGTCCGCCGGGGGCGAAGCGGAGGCTTGCCGTTTTTCGGCCTCGACTTGGGCCTTCCACGACTCGTCCACCCGTTTTTCGTCCTTGGCGTCCGGTTCGCTCATGGTCAGCTCCTCCTGCTTGGCTGAGCCAACATAACGACTATCTCCCACCGGCTTGCGCCGGCGGCTCGCCGTTACCTCGACGATGCACGCGCTGCCCGGGTGACGTGACCACCCTCTCCTGGTGTATAATATCGCCTTTCCCCTTGGGCGGCAAAATCGCCGCGGGTTGCAGCTCCGGCACCCCCAGGCGGCAAGCACGAACCCCCAGGCAAACCCACAGCCCGACCATGCCCAAACGCACCCTGCGCATGATCCTCGCCTACGACGGCAGCGAGTTCTCCGGCTGGCAGCGCCAGCCGGGACGCCGCACCGTGCAAAGCGTGCTGGAAGACGCCCTGGAACAGGTCACCACGCTGCGCACCCGCACGTTTGCCAGCGGGCGAACCGACGCGGGGGTGCACGCCCTGGGCCAGCTGGTCAGCTTCAAAACCGCCAGCCACCTCAGTACCGAAGTGCTGCAGCGGGCGCTGAACGCCCTGGTGCCGGAGGACCTGGTGGTGCTCCACCTGGAAGAAGCTGCCCCGGGGTTCAACGCCATCAACCACGTGCTCACCAAGCGCTATCGCTACGTGCTGCACGACGGCCCGCTGCCGGACGTGTTCAGCCGCCGCTACTGCTGGAAACTGTGGCACCGCCTGGACGCCCAGCGCATGGCCCAGGCGGCCCGGGTGCTGGTGGGCACGCACGACTTTGCCAGCTTCCAGTCCAAAGGCTCGCCGCGGCAATCCACGGTGCGGACGGTGGTCGATCTGGTGGTGCGGCGACTGCCCCCGCCGAGTGAGCACCTGGTGTTTGTGGAGGTGGAAGCCGACGGGTTCCTCTACCACATGGTGCGCATCCTGGTAGGGACGCTGGTGGCCGTGGGCACCGGCCAACGCGACGTGGAGTGGGTGCAGGAGGTGCTCCAGGCCCGAGACCGCAAGCGGGCCGGCATCACCGCTCCGCCGCAGGGGCTGTTCATGCTGGCCGTGCGCCTGCCGCCGCAGCACGCCAGCTCGACCATCGAACAAGCGGCCCTCCAGGCCCAGCAGGCGCTGGTGCCGCCAGGGCTGTGGCTCCTGCAACCGGAAACTCCCGCGCCGGAATAGACTCGGCGTGCGGCGGATGCGGGGCGATCCGGAGGGTCTGGAATCCGCCGGGGAATCGGCCACAATGCAGGCACGTTTGCGGTTTGCCCCGCCTCGATACGCTTGTTTGGGGAGGAAACACGCCATGGCCTCGTCCGCCCAGCTTTCCACCGAAGAAGCCCTGCAACGGGTGCAGCAGGCGGTGGCCCGGCAGCACCTGTCCGAATCGGCCGCGGAGAACATCCGCCGCTGGCTCACCGGGGAGGAGTTTGCCCCCTGGCGGGCGGAGCTGTTGCAGCACATCGCCGCAGGGCGCTGGGACGTGCTGGACGAGGTGTTCTGGACCGTGATCCCTTTTGGCACCGGCGGGCGTCGCGGGCGGATGTACCCCATCGGCACCAACGCCATCAACGACCGCACCATCGGCGAAAGCGCCCAGGGGCTGGCCAACTACCTGCGCCGGCAGCTGGGCCCCCAGGCCCAGCTTAGCTGTGCCATCGGCTACGACACCCGCCATCGCTCCGAGCACTTTGCCCGGCTGTGTGCCGAGGTGCTGGCCGCCGCGGACGTGCGCGTGTACTTCCTGCAAGGGTATCACAGCACCCCCAGCCTCTCGGTGGCCGTGCGGCACATGCAGGCCACGGCCGGCATCATGGTCACGGCCAGTCACAACCCGCCCACGGACAACGCGGTGAAGGTCTATTGGTCCACCGGCGGGCAACTGGTCCCCCCGCACGACCAGGGGGTGATCGACCAGGTGATGCAGGTGCAGCGGATCGACCGCATGCCGTTCGACCAGGCTGTCGAGCAGGGGAAGATCCTCTTTTGCCAGGAGGAGGTGGACCGGGCCTACTTGCAGGGGGTGCTGAGCCAAAGCACCGGCGGCCCTCGGGAGCTGAAGATTCTCTACTCCCCCATGCACGGGGTGGGGGCCACAAGCGTGGTGCCGGCGCTTCGCGAGGCGGGCTTCTCCCAGGTGGAAATCTACGGCCCGCAGGCCACCCCCGACGGGGACTTCCCCAACGTGCCCGGCCACGTGGCCAACCCGGAAAACCCCGAAACTTTCGACTGCCTGATCGAGCATGCCCAAGCTACCGGGGCTGAGCTGATCCTCTCCTCGGACCCGGATGCCGACCGCCTGGGGGCCGCCGCCCCGGTCGCCCCCGGCGGCCCCTGGCGCGTGCTTACCGGCAACCAGTTGGGCGTGCTGCTGGCCCACTTTCTGCTCAAGCACCGCCAGGAACAGGGGCAGCTGACTGCCGAACACTACGTGATCAAAACGCTGGTCACCACCGAGATGATCCGCCGTGTGGCCGATCGCTTCGGCGTGCGTACCGTGGGCGACCTGCTGGTGGGGTTCAAGTGGATCGCCCAGGCGATGGACCGGCAGGGGCCGGAGCTTTTCGTCTTCGGCACCGAGGAATCGCACGGCTATCTGGCCGGCAGCTACGCCCGCGACAAGGACGCCGCCGTGGCCGCGCTGTTGCTGGCCGAGCTGGCCGCCCGCTGCCGCCGGCAAGGGCTCACGCTGCACCAGCACCTGGACCGGCTTTACCTGGAGTTTGGCTGCCACCGCGAGCGGTTGCTCACCTTCACCATGCCCGGGGCCAAGGGCATGCAGCAGATGCAAGCGCTGATGGAACACCTGCGTACCAGCCCGCCGGAGCAACTGGCCGGCATGCCCGTGACACGGCTGCGCGACTACGGCCGGGGGCAGCAGCGGCTCTCAGGCGGAGAAGTTCACCCGCTTTCCGGCCCCCGGGGCAACCTGGTTTTCTTCGACCTGGAGCCGGATGGCAATGCCGTGGCGGTGCGCCCCTCGGGCACGGAGCCCAAGGTGAAGTGTTACCTGTTCACCCGCGAGGCTTGCCCCAGCGCGGAGCAACTGCCTGCGGTCAAAAACCGCCTGGAGGAACGCCTGAGCCACCTGGCGGCGGATCTGGAAGCGGTGGTGGCGCAGTTTCGCACGTAGGCGGAGTCGGCTTGCGCCGTGCGGCGTGCGCCGGAGCTTCCGTACCGGGCGAGCCCCCGGCTTTAGCCGGGGGAGGGGATGGAGGCCTGGGGGCCTGGGGGCCTGGGGGCCTGGGGGGATGGAAGAGCCCCGCACGTTAGTGCGGGGAGGTCGTGGGTCGTGGGTGGGTGCCTCCGCACCAGTGCGAGAAAAAGCGTTTCTTCTTGCAACCGGCGAGCCGCGGGCGTAAGCCCGCGGATGAGCGGCGAGCCGCCAGCTTTAGCTGGCGGAGAA
>JALSGI010000746.1 GCA_026982835.1 Planctomycetota bacterium
GATCGAGCCCAGCACCACGCTGCGGGACTCGTCGATCTCGCTCACCCGCGGACGCACCTCCAAGCGGATGTTCCCGTTGGCCAGCACAATCGGCACGAAGTCCACCTGGGTGCCGTAGGGCTTGTATTCCACGCTCACCGTGCCCAGGCTCTGCGGGATGAGCACCGGAAACTCCCCGCCCACCTGGAAGTAGGCGGGCCGGCCACTGACGGTCACCAGCGTCGGCTCGGCCAGCACCTTGACCACGTTGTTCCGCCGCAGGGCCTCCAGCACGCCGAAGAAGGCGTCGTTGCCCGAAACGATCCCAAAGGCCATGTTCACCCCCGAGTTGGCCGCCACCGTGGCCGTGCCGCTGGTGGTGGCCTCCAACAGGTCGCTGGCCCCGGAGATGATGAAGTCGTCCCCGGTGATCTTGGCCCAGTCAAAACCCAGCGTCCGCAGCTTGGTGCGGGAAACTTCCATCACCTTCACGTGCAGCAGCACCTGCTGCACCCCGCCGACGGTAATGTTGTTGATCACCTTGGGAAAGTAGTCGGAGGCCAGTTCGGCGATGCGGGCCACATCGTTGGGGTTGTTCGTGTGTCCGTAAAGCACCACGCTGTTGGCCAGCGGATAAACTTTGATGGTGGCGTGGGGAAAAAAGTGCTTGATGGCCATTTCCAGTTCGCGGGCATCGCCCCGCACCACCACGTCCACCGTGTAAATGCGTCCCTGCTGGTCCCAGAGATTCACCTGGGTGACGCCGGTCTTCTTGGCGATCAACTGGATCTGGTTGGCCGACAGGGGCTTGATGTCCACCACTTCGGGGTTGTTGACCTGGGCCTGGGGAATTTTCTGCCCCAAGGTGAGGATGCGGCTGGAGTTGACGATCATCTCCACCCGTTGCTGGGGAGCAGCGATGCGGACAACCGGGCTGGGAGGCCGCATTCCCTGCCCATGCAGCAAGGCGGGGGCGGCCAAGACAAACCCCCAGGCCAGAACCGACGCGACGAGAGAGACGCGGTGGATCATCAACAGGGCTTCCTTGCTTGATTTCCGGGACATGGCTGCGTTCCGTGCCTTGCACTCCCGGCGGCGAGCTGCTGGATGGAATTGCGGCCCACCGCCAAGATCCCGCTACCTTCCTAGTATCGTGCGTCTTGCGGGCAGATCTTCATGGGGAAAGCGGCAGCAAGGAAGGCATTCCGGTGGGGGGAAACAGCGCCCCCCTGCCACCGGGGGGTTAGTCTTCCTCGTCGGATTCCTCCTCGTCGGCGTCTTCCGCATCGTCGCCGGTATCAGCTTGGTTTTGCTGGGTTTCCGGGGTGAGGGTGGCCGATTGGAACTGGCCGAATCCCACCATCTCCAGCGTCTCCAGCTCCTCGCCCCGCAACAGGGTGATCCGCCAGGGCTTTTTCTTTTCTTTTTTGTCTTGCTTTTCCTTTTGGGCCGCGGTGGGTTGGGCGGAGCGGACGGG
>JALSGI010000747.1 GCA_026982835.1 Planctomycetota bacterium
TCAAGGCCACCAGGATGTCCTTCTCGGAAAGGATGCCCACCAGCTTGCCCTGCTCGTCGGTCACCGGAGCCGAGTTGATGCGGAACCGCAGGAACAGGTCGGCCGCCTGCCACACCGGGTCGGAAGCCTGCAACATGCACACCAGCGGCGACATGACCGCCGAGGCGGAAACCCCCTCCAGGGGGTCCTGGCCGGTGTTTTGTTGCAACTGAAGGTTCTGTTCCTCCAAAAGCTGGGAGAAACAGACCACCCGGTCCCGGCCCGATTGCTTGGCCACCAGCAAGGCCTGGTCGGCCATGTCGATCAAGGTGGTGTAGTGCCGCGTGTCGGACAAGCGGCAGGAGACGCCGAAGCTGGCCGAGATGGTGAAACGCTTGTCGCTCTCGCCGGTGTGGAACACCAGTTGCTTCAAGGCCTGCCGGGTGCGGTCGGCCCAGTAAGCCGCGTTCTCTTCGTCCGTCTCGGGCAACAGCACGCAGAACTCCTCGCCGCCGTAGCGGGCCACCAGGTCGCTGCGGCGGGTGCTTTGCATCAACAACTGGCCCACGGCCGAAAGCACCTGGTCCCCCACCGGGTGGCCGTAGGTGTCGTTGATCTTCTTGAAAAAGTCCACGTCCACCATCACGCAGGCCAGGTCGAGGTTGTACCGCCGGGCACGGACCATTTCCCGTTCGGCCTGGCGTTCAAAGGCCCGCCGGGTCATGGTGCCGGTCAGAGGGTCGGTCTGGACCAGGTCCTGCAACTGCCGCTCGATGCTCAGCACGCGGGCACCGGCCTTGAGCCGGGCCAGCAGCTCGCCGGGGCGAATGGGCTTGATGAGGAAGTCGTCGGCCCCGGATTCCAAACCCTCGATGATGTCCTCCCCGGAGGATTTGCCCGTGAGGAACAGGATATAGACGTAATGGGGAAGGTCGGCCGTGCGGATTTTGCGGCACAGCGTCGGCCCGTCCATCTCCGGCATCACCCAGTCGGTGATGATATAGTCGGGGCACTGCTGCTCGACCAGCCTCAGCACTTCGCTGGAGTGCTGGGTGGTGACGACCTCGAAGCCGGCTTTGCCCAGGATGTGCTGGACCAGCTGCAAGATGGCCGGATCGTCATCGACGACCAGCGCCCGGTTGGGCATCCCTTCGGCCCGAAAGCGGGCAATTGCCGAGCCGTTGGTTTTTTCTGCTTTGTTCGGCGTCATGGTCGTTTTCCCAGCACAGGGGAGACACACGAAGACCCTTGCCGGAAAGACTGCCCCGGCTTGCATACAACCCTGCTCCTGGTGACAAAACAGGAGATGCCTGACCCGAATCCCCGGCAGGCATAAAAATGTAGCTTGCATCGGGCCGTCTCGCTGCCGACAAGCCGCCGCTGCCCGGTGCCGAAGGCAGGGCTTGGCTCCGGTGGTGCGGGCGGAAACCCTCACGCCGAATGTTCCCCTTGGGAGGATCGTGCTGCGAGCGGGC
>JALSGI010000748.1 GCA_026982835.1 Planctomycetota bacterium
TGGGCTGGCCTGGGTCACCGAGTGCGAGCCTTCTGCCGCGTGCTCGAGCGCGAACTGGCTGAACTTGTGCCGACCGTGGTGGTGAGTGCTTGGGAGCGGAACCGCCGGCAGGCATGGTACGAGATCCGCCATCGTAGGTATCAAGATCAGCTGCGACGCTACCGCCGACAGCAGGCTGAAGCCGACCTGCCGGCGACGACTCAGAAGCGGGTTGGGGTTGAGCCGTACGAACCGCGGCGGCGGGCGCTGGCCGTGGCCGCCATGGTGGCTGCCGGCGTGCTGATGCCCCTGGGACCTGCCGTGGTGCTGCTAGCACCAAACTTGCTGCCAGCGTGGGTACCCTGGTTGGTCGCGACCCTGGCGGGGATCGCTCTGGCTATCGCGTTGAAGTGGGCTGGCGCCGGACGTCGGATGCGTGTAATCCATCCGCAGCCGGGCCGGCGGTACGGCTATCTGCTTCGACCGGCGCGCTGGCGCTCGTGGGCAGCGCTGGGGCTCTGTGCTCTGGGGGCAGTTGCGCTCGGGGCTGGGTGGCGCTATGTGGCGGACCCGGTGGTTACGGCGATGCTTGTGCCGGTGCCTGGCCCCTTGCCGTGGGTTGTGTTTGTGCCTTTGAGGCCGCAGTCGGCATGGGGGCTGGGGCTTCTGCTTGGCGGTGTCTGCGCGGTGCCCGTCGTGCTGCGGGTTCTGCTGGAGGGTAGGGAGGCGGAGGCGGAGGGGGCTGTGCCGCTGCCGGGAGCGGCGACGGTGTGGTGGGGCTGGCCGGTGTGGGTGGTTGATAGCGTGGCGGTGCTGGGGTTGGTTGTGGGGTCGGTACAGGTCTGGCGCGATGGGCTACTGGTGCAGTTGCTGGCGGAGGGTGGGGCAGGTTGGTGGTCGGCAGCTGCGGCTGGGGGGATTGGGGCGCTGGTGGGAAGCTTGCTGCTGGCGTCGTATCGGCGAGTGGGTGAGGTGCGTACACCGGGGCCGGCACCGGTTGAGCCGCCGCGGCCTCGGCCCGGTCCGCCCCCTGTGGTGGTGCGGTTAGCCCGCTGGTGCAGGATGCTCCAGGCCGAGCCGGCCGAGCTGGTGGAGGGAGTGGAGGAGCCGCGGTCGGTGCTTGATTTGGTGAGCACGCGATGGCGCGATCTGTTAGCTGAGCGGTGTTTGGATGAGGCAGAGCGGCAGCGGGGTGCTGTGGACTGGGTTGGGTGGTTGGTTGCTCGTCTGGAGTCTGGGGCGGGAGGGCCTGAGGTGGTGGAGCGGGTGTTGGCGGAGCGGTTGGTGGCTGACTGGGTAGAGCGGTGGGGGTGGGAGGCGGTCGTGGGCATGGTATTTGCGTATGGGCGGCCGCTCCGGGAGCTATTCGATGCGGTGGTGCCGCTGCAGTGGCCGCCCGGGTTTGAGCGGCCCGTGCGCGACACGGTGCTGCTGGTCGATGAGCAGCGGTTCGCGGTGCTGGAGCTAACGGTCGA
>JALSGI010000749.1 GCA_026982835.1 Planctomycetota bacterium
TGGGGGGGCGGCTGGTGGTGCGGCTATCTGCAACCGGTGCAGGTGTTCAATGAAAGAGACGAAAAGGGAAACCTGGGCCAGGTGACCGTGGTCAAGCGGCGCGGCTTTCTGTTGCCCGAAGAACTCACCGATCCCTCTTTCCAGCCGCAGTGGCAGCAGCTGTACTGGGTCCCTCGCTGGCAAGTGTTCTATCCCGACGGCCAGGTCAAGGTGGAGGGCCACTTTTTGCCTTTTCCGGTCCGCACCGGGGACTTGCGGCAGGACAATATCGCCGTGGGCTGGCTGAAGCAAGGCCCTTGGCGGGAGTACTACGAGTCCGGCCAACTCAAGCTGGTTCATCACTACGTCCGCGATCAGCTGGAAGGCCCGGCACGCTCCTGGCACGAAAACGGTCAACTGGAGGAAGAAAGCACCTTCCGCAACGGCAAATTGCACGGTCCTGCTCGGCGGTGGCACGAAAACGGACAATTGGCCATGGAAGGGAACTGGAACTTTGGCAAGCGCGTAGGGCTGTGGAAGGCCTACCACGAAAACGGCACGCTGGCCGAGGAGGTTGTCTTTGTCCACGGGCGCATGGAAGGCATTCGCCGTCTGTGGAACGAAAAAGGTAAATTGATTCTGCAAGTTCCCCACCGGGCAGGCCGCCCTCACGGACTGGAGCAAAGCTGGTACGACAATGGAAATCTCCGCCTGGAAGTCCACTACGAGGACGGAAAAGAGAACGGGGTGCGGACCGCCTATTACGAAAACGGCAAGAAACACCAGCAGTGGGTAATGAAAGACAACAAGCCTCACGGCCCTTACAAGCAGTGGAATACACAGGGCAAGCTGCGCCAGGAGGGGAGTTACGAGGAGGGAAAAAAGAGGGGCAAGTGGACCACTTATTTCCCCGACGGAAAAGTGGCTTCGGTCGAACACTTCCAAAACGATCAGAAACACGGCCCGGCCGTCTATTACTTCCCCAACGGGCAAAAGCAACGAGAAGGCCGGTTCCGCAACGGGAAGCGGCACGGGCTTTGGCGCGAGTGGTATGCCGACGGCAAGCCCCGTTCCGAGGGACATTACGTGGACGGCCGCCAGGACGGCCTGTGGACCATCTGGAACAACCAGGGCAAACGCACCACCATCCGCTATCGCCACGGCAAAGTGGTCCAACGCCCCACCAAACAAAAAGAACAGTAACCTTTCGCCGATGCACGTTGTCTCTGGCCGGAAACAAGACGCCTGGCTTTCTCCTGTGGCCACGCGGCGTGTGAGCCGGGATCGTCTTCTTCCTTCCATGGAACGTCCGTCCCGCTACAGGCACCTAGCCGGCGAACCGATCCGCCCAAGGTTTCATTCGACACCGGCGAGCTTTCTCTTGGGTTGTTAAGGAAAATCCGCCCCGATGCCCGATCACCACCTGGTGCCGCTGCCGCTGCTGGAACCGGCCCGGGCCGCCGGCGGGTTGCACGTGCCGGCGGTGTTCTGCCCGGAAGGAGCCGACCCGTTCCAAACGCTCCCCTGGGAGCGACGCGAGGCCGTAATCCGCACCCCCGGCGGCGAGGTGGTGTTCCGGCAAACCGGATGCGAGTTCCCCCGCCCCTGGAGCCACACGGCCAGCAACGTGGTGGCCAGTAAGTATTTTTTCGGCACCCCCGGCACCGCCGACCGCGAACACAGCCTGCGGCAGCTGGTGCACCGCGTGGCCCACACAATCGCCACCTGGGGCCAAGAGGACGGCTACTTCGCCACCGAAGCCGACGCCCGGCGGTTCTACCGCGAGCTTGTCTGGCTGGTGCTGCACCAGCACGGAGCATTCAACTCGCCGGTGTGGTTCAACGTGGGAGTGCATCACGCCTACGGGGTCGAGGGCCACGGCCCCTGCTGGCACTGGTCCGGGGAGGAGCGCCGGGCCGTTTTTTCCGAGCGGGCCTACGTGCACCCGCAGGCTTCGGCCTGTTTCATCCTCAGCGTGCGGGACGACCTGGACAGCATCATGCAACTGGCCCGCACCGAGGCGCTGCTGTTCAAATACGGCTCGGGCACCGGCACCGATCTTTCACCGCTTCGCTCGCACCGTGAGCTGCTCTCCGGCGGGGGGCGTCCCTCCGGGCCGCTTTCCTTCATGCGCATCTACGACCAGGTGGCCGCTGTGGTGCGCAGCGGCGGCAAGACGCGGCGGGCGGCCAAGATGCAGTCGCTGCGGGTGGATCACCCGGACGTGCTGGAGTTCATCCAGGCCAAGGCCCGCGAGGAAGAAAAAGCCCTGCTGCTGCGGCAAGCCGGCTACGCCGATCCGTACCGGGAGGTGCTGTTCCAGAACAGCAACCTGAGCGTGCGGCTGACCGACCGTTTTCTGCAAGCCGTGGAGCAGGACGCCATCTGGACAACCCGCTGGATAACCGACCCGCAAAGGCCCGGCCCCAGCTACTCGGCCCGGGCCCTGCTGCGGCAGATGGCCCAAGCCGCCTGGCGGTGCGGCGACCCCGGTGTGCAGTTCCACGACACGATCAACCGCTGGAACCCTTGCCCTCGAAGCGGCACGATCAACGCCTCGAACCCCTGCTCGGAGTTCATGTTTCTAGACAATACGGCCTGCAACCTGGCCAGCTTGAACCTGCTGCGGTTTCTGTCGCCCGAGGGTCGCTTCCAGGCCCGACGCTTCGCCGCCGCTTGCCGCGTGTTCCTGGTGGCCCAGGAGATTCTCGTCGATCGAGCCGGATACCCTACAGCCCAGGTGGCCGAAAACAGCCACCGCTTTCGCCCGCTGGGGCTGGGCTATGCCAACCTGGGCGCATTGCTGATGGCCCTGGGGCTGCCCTACGACTCGCCCCCGGGACGGCGGCTTTGCGGTTGGATCACCGCCTTGATGCACGCGGCCTGCTTGCTCACCAGCGCCGAGCTGGCCGCCGCCCGAGGCCCCTTTGACGCTTGGCAGGAAAATCGCTCGGCGGCGCTTTCGGTGATCGAGCAACACTGCCGCAACTTCCAGGAGCTGGAATCCGCCGCCGATCTGCCCGAGGAACTCCAAACGCTCACCCGGAACCTGTGGGAGCAACTGCCCCAGACCGCGGAACAGCACGGCCTACGCAACGCCCAACTGACCCTGCTGGCCCCCACCGGCACCATCGGGCTGATGATGGACTGCGACACCACGGGCATCGAGCCGGACATCGCCCTGGTGAAGTACAAGCACCTGAGCAGCGGCGGGATGATCAAGCTGGTCAATCGCCAGGTGCCGCGAGCCTTGGAGCGGCTGGGCTACTCCCCAGGCCAGATCGAACAGATCGAGCAATACGTCCAGCAGCACGATACGATCCAGGACGCTCCCGGGCTTCGGCCGGAGCATCTGGCTGTGTTCGACTGTGCGTTCCCGGCCCCCGGCTCCACGCGCAGTATTTCCTGGCAGGGGCACCTGGGCATGATGGCCGCCGCCCAGGGGTTTCTTTCCGGGGCGATTTCCAAGACGGTCAATCTTCCCCGGCATGCCACGCCGGAGGAGATCGAGCAGGTGTTCCTGGAAAGCTGGCGCCTGGGGCTCAAGAGCGTGGCCGTGTATCGGGACGGCTCCAAGTCGGCCCAGCCGCTCTCTACCCAGCAGCCGGGCACGGAACCCTCGGCAGTGCCGCGGCTGCGAAGCTGCCGCCGCCGGTTGCCCGAGACGCGCCGGGCCTTCACCCACCGCTTTACCGTGGCCGGGTACAAGGGTTACCTGACCGTGGGCCTGTTCGAGGACGGTACCCCCGGCGAGCTTTTCATCACCATGGCCAAGCAGGGGAGCACGATCGGCGGGCTGATGGACAGCTTTGCCACGGCCGTTTCGCTCTGCCTGCAATACGGCGTGCCGCTGGAGGTGCTGGGGGAGAAGTTCGCCCACGTGCGGTTCGAGCCGATGGGCCCCACGTCCAACCCCCGCATTCCCGTGGCCACCAGCATCGTGGACTACATCTTCCGCTACCTGGCCCAGGAGTTTCTGGGAGAAGCGGTTTCTCTGGGACACACCCCCGCTTTGGCAACGCCAGCAGCGCCGGAAGCTCCTCCGGCGGAAGAGCCGCAACAGGGGCCTTCTCCACAGCTTCCCCCCTCTGTTGCAGAAGGCACTCCAAGCCCGAAGGACTCGGGGAATCCGCCCGTGGAAGAAGAGGCGCTTGCCCCCACCGAGGCCGACCTGGCTGGCCCATTGGCCCTGCGGGAACACCTGGCCCGGCTCCAGGCCGACGCTCCGGTGTGCGAAGTGTGCGGCAATCTCACGCTGCGGCAGGGGAACTGCGCGGTGTGCCTCAACTGCGGCCACTGGCTGGGCTGCGGGTAGAGGGGGGTTGGGGGCGTGGAGGCTTGGGGGCTTGGAGGTGTGGCCAGCCGCCAGCTTCGTACGTGTTTAGCCAGCTAGCACATCACTTGGTTTGGCATTTCCATGCTAGGAGAGAATAAGCGTTTTTTCTTGCCAAATGGCGAGCCGCTGGCTTCAGCCAGCGGAGAAAAAAACGCAATGCACTTATTCGGCTCTCCCCGGGCTGAAGCCCGGGGCTCGCCAGCTCAGGACAATCGCCGATCCTCACACTAAACCGGCGAGCCGCCGGCGTGAGCCGGCGGTTGGCCAACGTAACAGCCACAACGGTCTCAATCGCGTGCTCACGCACGCGGCTCGCCAGTTGCAAGAATTAGCGTTTGTTCTCACTTCGGAGCGGCACCACCGGCGCACGCCGCAGGTCGCAAGCCGCAAGCCGATACTGCTTCTCCCCCCGCTGACGCGGGGGGCTCTTGGTGTGCAAGTTGACGTTTGTTCTTGCCCCGGTGCGGAAGCACCCGCCCAAGACCCACGACCCAAGACCCAAGACTCCGCCGACTGAAGTCGGCGGCTCGCCGGTTCTCCGCCGGCTCACGCTGGCGGCTCGCCAAGCCCCCAAGCCTCCACGTCCTCTCCGAGCCAAGCGTCCATGTGCTAGCCGGCCAAACACGTACCGGGCGTAAACTCCCACAGCAGGCCCCTCTTACCGCCGGCGTTTCGACCGGCTGGCGTGGCCTCGGGCGGCACGGCGTTTTTTCTCGAACCGCTTGTCCAGCTCCTCAAGCAACTGCTCCTTGGTGTAGATGCGGCCGGTAGGCTCGGCGAAGTTCTTGCCCCCGGGTACGCGGGCAAGCATCCGCCGGAGGTTCTTGCCCCCCTTGTCGGTGGCCAGGTACTTGATGAGGCGGCTTCCGCCGGGCTCGCGGACGAGCCGGGCGAGGATCTTCTTGCCGTCGGGAATCTTGGTCAGCCGGTCGAGGATGTCGAAGGCATGCTCGTACTTGGCCACGCGGCGCATGAACTTGCGGCCCCGGGGGGTGTAGAGCTTTTCGGCCAGGTACTCGTCGTCCTGGACGGTGCGCACGAGGATGGTACGCGGGTAGGGCACTTTCCAGCCGCGGCGTTGGAGGTCCTCCAGCAGCGCCTCGACGTGGGAACGAAGGATGAGCCCGCCCGGCTCGTAGTCGGCCCGGCCGTTGAAAAATCGGTCCACGGCCCGCTGCAGCTGTTCCCGAGTGGGAATCTTCTCCTTCTTGGCTCCCAGGCTGGCCCCGGGCAGAGCCGCCAGGCACACAAGCGCCACCAACAGCGACCGGGCAACGATGCAGAAGCGGGACATGGCTGGTTCTCCCGGCACGGTGGATGCGGCACTCCAAGGGGGAACCCGGCAAGGCTTCCCCTCCAGGCAAGCCTACCTTACAAGATCGGCCGCAAAGCCACGGTGCCACCAGCCTCCTCAGCGAAGAACCGGCACCGGGTCCTCGAACGGGCGGCGATACCGGGCCACTTGTTCCCGGGGTACGAACTCATACACCTCGTAGCGCCGGGCGTAGAAGCGGTCGGTGTGGGGATTGATGGGGAACACGTCGTAGTTGACCAGGGCATAGCGCTTTTGCATCCGCTGCAACCATCGCCGCAGGGCCTGGCGATCATAAGGCACATGGGGGGCCGAAAGCACCACGCAGCGCAGCGGGTGCCGGGCCGAAACGGCTTCCCACTGCGGCCCTTCTCCCCGGCGGTGCCGCGGCGAGTACAGGTGCATGTAGCAGCGGTATTCCGGGGCAAACTCGATCCACTGGCCGCCAAACAGCTCCTCGCCCAACTCGCTTTCCACGCAGACCACTTCGGCCTGGTAGCTCATCTGGGTCCAGAACCAGCGGGCGAAATGGTCGTGATCGCGGTCGTAGGGCGTTTTGTACGGTTGCATGCTCATGTGCAGCATCAGGGCGGCTCCGAGCACCACCGGGGAAGCAACGCCCAGCCACATCACTCGGGCAGTGCGGAACCAGCCGGCCAGCCGTTGCAGCATCCAGGCCCAGCCCACGGCCGCCACCAGAATGATGATCGGGGCCAGGTAGAGCATCGTGCGGGCACTGGCCCCGTAGGGGTATCGCCGCATGGAGGCCGCCACCAGGGCCAGGGCAAAGGGCACAAGGGCCAGCACCAGCAGCGCCCGGGTGCGGCCCTGGCGGGCCAGCACCGCCAGCCCCAGCAGAAAACCCAGCGTGGTCAGCGTACTGCCGCCGTCCTTGCCGCCCACGGGGTAGGAGAACATGCGGCCGAAGTGGATCTTGACCAGCCACCCAGGCAACCGCAGCGGTTCGTGCCAAGGGGGGAACGCCTCGCGCCACCAGGCGGCCACGCCCCGGGCCACCTCGGGCGTGCGATGGGGCTGGATGAACACCACCAGCAACACCCCGAAAGTGGCCACCAACACCAAGTTATAAACCAACCAGGCTCCCACCAGGCGGCGCGACCCGAGGCGCTTCTGCCACAGCACAAACAGCACAAACAGGCTCACCCCTCCGGCCACGAACACCCCGGGGAGCGAAAACACAAGCGCCACCGGCACCGCCAGCACCAAAAACCACAACCAGCGGCTCTCTTCTGGCCGCTGATACCACCGCAGGGCCAGGGCCAGCAGCAGGGCCGACATGAGCAGATCGCCGGCGTACTGCTTCACCTCGGCCCCGTGGCGGATCGGATAATAGGCCACGGCCAGCGTGCCGGTGGCCAGCACCAGCGGCCAGCCGTCCAGCACGCGGGAAGCCAGGTAGGCAAACACCAACAGCCCGGCCAGCGAACAGAGGGTGGGGAACAAGTGGAGGGTCCAGGTGTGGAACCCGCCCAGCTTCACCGCCGCCAGCTCGGCCCAGAGAAAACCCAACGGGGCGATCTGGTGGTATTCCAGCGGGCGGAGCATGTCGGCAAACGAGCGGTGGATGAAGTTCACCGCCAGCATGCACTCATCGCCCCAAAGCGGAAACGGCAGCGCGAACCGCAGCAGGCGAAGCACCACGCCCAGCAGCAACAGTCCCCCCAGCAGGCGCCGTTGCATGCGACTGTCCAGATGCAAGTTTGGGGGAAGGAGGGCTTGTTGAGGCAGCAAGGGTTGCCGTTGGCTGTGTTGCATGGCCGGAGCCGTCCTTGGCCGGTGAGGGAGGGTTTTCATCAAGCTGCGGGTCCAAGCAGGATCAGTAGCGAAGCACTTTGCGCAGAATCCACAAACCGGCTGCCAGCATCACCACGTTGCCCAACCACACCACGTAAGGGGGCAGCGTGCCGTTTTTGGCCTGCTGCAGGCCGAAGGCCAGCAGCGGGTAATAGACCAGCAGGATGGGCAGAAAGCAGAGGAAAAAGCTGCCCATCACCGTGGCGTTCCGCCGCCGGATGGCCACGCCGGAGCCGACCAGGGCGAAGCAAAAGCAACTAAAACCCCCGGCCCAGCGACGCGGCGGCTCGGTCCGCAGGCGATGGTAGAAAAAGTACAAGTTGTCCCGTTCCCGGTAGTTGGTCTTCCACTCCTTGGAAAACAACGCCCCCAGGTCCATGGCCAGCAATTGGGTCACGCCCTTGAAGGCCAGTTCGTCTTCCAGCTCGCGGATGTCCTGCTGCACCTTGACCAGCTCCACCCGCACCTGCCGCAGCGAAAGCCACGAAGGAGTGACGCTTCCGCCGGAGGCGTAGAACTGCTCCAGCGGGATTTCGTGCTCCATGACGTCGGGAAAACGGTAGGAAAGCTCTCCCTGCACGTCCACCCGGCCGTCGTAGCAGCGGAACACCAGCACCTTGCCGTCGGAAACCAGCTCCGCGGAGCGGCTGTTGATGGTGATGTTCTTTTTCCGCCGCCGGTCGTAGATGGAGATGACCGGCTGGATGAGCTTCTTGCCCTGCACGTCCTTGACGTTGATGGAGAAGGCGGGCGTGCTGTAAGAGCGGTTCAGTTGCAAGCGGCTGTAAGCGATCTGCTCGATGGCTTCCAGCACCACGCGGCGCACGCCGCTTCGGCCCCAGGAAACGGCAATATCGCTCAACAGCACCGTAATCAAACTCAGCACGAAGGCCAGCACATAGGCCGGCACAAGCACCGCCAGCGGGTTCACGCCCAGGCTCTTCAGGGCCAGCAGCTCGTTGGTGCCGGCCAGCCGCCCATAGACAATCGAGACGGCAAACAGCACCGTGCCGGGGATGGTGAATCGCAGGGCGTCGGGCAGCAAGTAGGGGATCAGTTGCAGCACCTGGGCCGCACCCAGCCCCTCGCGCAGCGCCTCGCGCGCAATGCCAAACAGCAGCACCAGGCCGGTCATGCAGGCCAGGGCCATCAGAAACACCCGCAGCAACTCGCCCAGCACGTAGCGAGGGATGATTCGCGCAAGTCCGAACATGGCTTGCCCATCCTGCGACCAAAGCGGCCCAGGCGTCAAGATCAGCTAGCACGCCGTGCCAGCACGGGACCCCCGGCCGATCCGGTCCCGGGAGGTGCCTTGGGTGTCCAAGGCAGTGGGAGCCTGGGGACAGATGGTGTAAACTGGTAAAAGAAGAAAAACCCCTCCGGGAGACGTACGTGTTTCGCGTGCCAGCACAAGACGAAGCGCTCCCAGATCAAAAGCAAGCCGAAGGCTTGCCAGCCTGGTAGCCGGCACTCGACGAAGCGGAGACCACCGGAAAGCACTTCTGGCTGCTAGCTGGCTAAACACGTACGGGGAGGCGGAAAGCCCGAAGGGGTGAAAACCCTCTCCTTGTGTCTTCCGATGGGGGAAAGGCTCAGGAACCCTCAGGTTCCCCAGGCAGGAGAGTGTCAAGATGAAGCGTCTTCTGGTGCCGGGCGTGCTGGTAGGCGTGCTGTTTCTGGCCGGGGCGGCTTTGGCCCAGCAGCCCTCGCCGCCGCAAACCCCGCCTACACAACAGCAGGTGGAACAGCTGGTGCGGCGGCTGGGCAGTGCCCGGCTGGAGGATCGCCAGCGGGCCGAACAGGAGCTGGTGAAGCTGGGCCCGGCCGTGCTGCCTCACTTGCCCCGGGCCGAAGGATTGCCGGCCGAGGTGGCCAATCGCCTGCGACGGGTGCGACGCCAACTCCAGCTCCGCCAGGCTCAGCTGCAAGTGGCCGGCACGCGGGTCACGTTGCAGGGAAAGATGAAACTCTCCGAGGCGATCCGGCGGCTGGAAAAACAAAGCGGCAACCGCATCCTGGACTACCGCGAGCGTTTTGGGCAGGAAGTGCTCGACCCGCAGCTTCAGCTCGATCTGCGCAACCAGCCCTTCTGGAAGGCCGTGGACCGGCTTTGCGATCTGGCCCAGCTCAGCGTGTACGGCTACCCGGAATCCCCCGCCGTGGCCCTGGTGGTCCGCCCGCCCGAGCAGCTCCCCATGAAGCAGCGGATCGTCCACTACCAGGGGGCGTTTCGGTTCGAGGCCCTGAGCTGCTTTGCGGTGCGGGAGCTGCACCAGCGGGGGCCGTCGCGGACCTCGGTCAAGTTGCAGGTGGCTTGGGAACCCAAGCTCCAGCCGGTGGCCCTGGAGCTCCCCTGGCGTTCGATCCAGGCCCGTACCGACCAGGGACAGACCCTCCGCCTGGATATGCCCGGCACCCTGGTGGTGGAGTTGGTGCCGGGGGCTCCTTCGGAGATCACCGTGCCGCTGGGGGCCGTCCCTCGCCAGGCCCGAAGCCTGGAATCGCTCCAGGGAGAGCTGCACGTGCTGCTGCCGGGCCGCCGGGAGAAGTTCGTGTTCGACTCGGTGCTCAAGTCCTCGGGCAAGACGCAGCGGCGAGCCTCGGTGGCTGTGACGCTCCAGGCCGTGGTGCCCAACAACCAGGTGTGGCAAGTGATGCTGCTGGTGCAGTTCGAGGACGCCCAAGGAGCCCTGGAGTCGCACCGCACCTGGATCCTGGACAACCCGGTGCGGCTGATCGACCCGAAGAACCGGAAAATCCGGCCCGATGGAATGGAA
>JALSGI010000750.1 GCA_026982835.1 Planctomycetota bacterium
CTGGTTGAACGAGGCGTGGATCCGCCCCGTGTCCGGGTGGATCAGCTCAAACAGGGCGTCCACATAGGTGCTCTTGAGCTTGGCAAACTGGCGATACTCCAGCACCTTGGCCGGCAGGGGGTGCTTTTGGGCCAGCTCTTCGAGCACTTCGGCGTCGGTGCTGGGGCCGGTGGCCGTACGCTTGAGCACCGGCAGCTTCAGCTCCTCGAACAGCACCTGCCGCAGTTGCAGGGGCGAGGCGATGTTGAACCGCCGCGAAGCCAGCTGGTAGATCTCTTCTTCCAGCCGGTCCAGTTCTTGCTGGAAGCGCCGCTGGAGCTCTTGCAATCGTTGGGGATCGACGCGAATGCCGTGGTATTCCATCTCCACCAGCACGCGCACCAGCGGCATTTCCACCTCGCGGAACAGCCGCAACAGCTCTTGCTGGCCCAGCAGTTTCTCCAGTCGTTCTTTCAACCGCAGCGGCACGTCGGCATCCTCGCAGGCGTAGGGGCCCACCAGTTCCAGCGGCACCTGGTCCATGCGGCGCTGGTTGCGGCCCGTGCCGATCAGCTGGCTGATCTTGATCGTCTCGTGCCCCAGGAACCGCCGCGCAAGCTGGTCCATGCTGTGGGAACGGGCTCCGGCCTCAAGCAGGTAGCTGGCCACCATCGTGTCGAACAGCTCCCCGACGACTTCCTGCCCGTGGCGGCGAAGCACCAGCAGGTCGTACTTGAGATTGTGCCCTAGCTTGCCCACGCGCGGGTTTTCCAGCAACGGGGCCAGGCGTTTTTGTACCTCGGGCCAGGGCAAGACGGCTTGCTTGGCCGGAGCCAGCACCGGCACGTACCAGGCCCGCCCCGGCGCGGCGGCAAACGAAATCCCCACCAGCTCGCTCCACAGGGGCTGGGTGCTGGTGGTTTCGGTATCCAGGGCCAGCCAGGGGACTTTTTCCAGTTGGGCCACCACTTCTTCCAGGCGCTTTAGCTCGGTGATGGTTTCGTACTGGGCGTCCCAGCCGGGGGTCACCTTGCCCGGGGCAGGCTCGCCTGCGGCCTGGCGAAACTCTTCCACGATGCTGCGAAAACCCAGCTCCTCCAGCACCGGGGCAGCCGCAGCCAGGCGGAAGCGGCTTACCCGGCCGCCGCTCCAGGGAACCACCACCGGCACGTCGCGCCGCAGCCGCACCAGCTTGCGACTCAGCAGGGCTTGCTGGCGGTGTTGTTCCAGGGCCTGGCGCAGCTTGGGCCGGCTTACCTGGTCCAGCTGCTGGTAGAGCCGGTCCAGCGAGCCGAACTGCTGCAACAGCTTCTGGGCCGTCTTGGGCCCCACCGAGGGCACGCCGGGCACGTTGTCCGTGGGATCGCCCACCAGGGCCTGGAAATCGACCACCTGCTCGGGCTCCACGCCCCAGTCCTTGAGCAGCCCCTGGCGGTCCAAGATGGCCTTCTTGCGCAGGTTGAGCAGCACCACGTGGTCGGAGATCAACTGACGGCAGTCCTTGTCGGCCGTGACCAGCACACAGCGGCCCCCGTGCTTTTCCACCACCTGGGCCACGGTGGCCAGGATGTCGTCGGCCTCGAACCCGGGGGCGCCCAGGCAGGGAATACCCATGCGTTCCAGCAGCTCGAAGATGCGGTCCAACTGCGGCGAGAGGTCCTCGGGAGTTTCTTCCCGCTGGGCCTTGTACTCCTGGTACATTTCGTCGCGGAAGGTGGGCCCGGGCAGGTCCAGGGCGCAGAACAAGTAGTCGGGCTTGCGCTGGCGGACCAGGTAGAGCACGTCCCGCATGAACCCATAGACCGCGTTGACCGGCTCGCCCTGCGGGCTGGTCATCTCCGGCAGAGCGTGAAACACCTGGAAGATGAGCGAGTTGACGTCGATCACATAGACGCTTTTGCCCTTCAGCTCCGGCACCGGCTCCGGGGGGTGCTGCCGGGGCGGATCGGCCAGGCAGGGCGGGAGCTTTTTTTGCTGCGGGGCACCTTCTTCCGCAGGGCGGCCGGATGAGGGGTCTTGCTCCGGCTGGCGCTTTTCCGCCGCGGCGCCCTGGGCGGCAGGTTGCAGCCCGGGCAGCGACGGCTGATCGGCAGTGCGTTTGTTTTTGCGTTGGGCCATAAAAAGCGTGACGGTTGGTGGGGAATTTGTGGTCGGCGATGGTTCTTGCTCTGGAGTGAAGACCCCCAGCTGGCACCTGGCCGTTTGGCGTGTGAGTCGGCGTTTTTTCTCGCATCCGGCGAGCCCCCGGCTTCATCCGGGGAGATTGCAAACCAGCGCGTATTTTACGTTTTTCTCCGCCGACTGAAGTCGGCGGCTCACCGTTTGGTGTGAGAATCAGCGCTTGTTCTAGCACTGGAGCGGAAGCTCCGGCGAGCCGCATGCGTGAGCATGCGGTTTTTCACAAAACAGCACCAAATGCTGCTTTGGTTTAACAACCGGGAGCTTACGCTCCCGGCTCGCTGTTGTTGGGCATCCAGCTTTTCACATTTTTACAAAACGGCAGCGAATGTTGCTTTGGTTTTAGCAACCGGGAGCTTACGGCGGCTGGCTCTGCTCCACCAGCTGAAGCTGGCGGCTCACCGTTTGGTGTGTTTGCGTTTGTTCTTGCAGTCGGAGCGGAAGCTCCAACGCAAGCCGCAGGACGCAGGTCGCAAGCCGATCTGTCACTCTCCCCGCACTGACGTGCGCACGTTCCTCCGGGAGCTTACGCTCCCGGCTCGCTGTTGGAATCTCCCCCCGCTTACGCGGGGGGCTCTTGTTGGGCATGTTGACGCTTTTTCTTGCTGCGGTGCGGAAGCACCGGCCCAAGACCCACGACCCAAAACGGCGCATGCCGAAACTACCATACCAGACCCGCGGCCGGGAATCACGAAGGGGCCGAGCCGCCCGGCTACCGGTACGTGTTTAGCGTGCCAGCACAAGATGGAATGTTTCCAGAGCAAAAGAGTTGATTTTTGTCCGGCGAGCCGCGTGCGTGAGCACGCGGTTGGCGAGCCCCGGGCTTTAGCCCGGGGAGAGCCAAATAAGTGCATTACGTTATTTTTCTCCGCTGGCTGAAGCCAGCGGCTCGCCGTTTCGAGAATAAACGCTTGTTCTTGCACCGGAGCGGGAGCTCCCAGTGGCTGCGGCCCAGCCGCCTCCGCCAGCTGAAGCTGGCGGCTCGCCATCTGCAAGAAAAAACGCTTATTCTCTCCTTGCATGGAAGCGCCAAACCAAGTGATGTACTAGCTGGCTAAACACGCCCGGCTACCGAAGCGCCCTCAATAGCCCACCGTGGGAATCGGCAGCAGGAAGGCGTGCTGCTCGTACAAGCCCCAGATGCCGTGCCACACGGCGTACTGGCTGAAATAGACCACCAGCACGTAGAAGAAGGCCGCCGGCACCAGCGCCAACCGCGCGCCGTGCCGCCACAGCCAGTGCCGCGGCCCGGGGGCTTGCTGCGAGCGATGCTGGGCCCAGCCGCAAAGCCAGCGGCCGGGCAGGGCCATCAGGATAAACAGCACGCCCGGCAGCCAGGCGGCGTCCTGCGGCACCACGGTGATCTTGAACAGATAGAGCGGCAGGGCCAGCCCCAGCGTGAACACCACGGCCACCAGCCAGGCAAGCGGGGCTTGAGCGAACCACCGCCGGGCTTCCCGGGGACGGAAGAACTCCCGAAACCGGCCCGTGGCGGCAAATCGCGTTTGCATCACCGGCAGCCGCAGCGCCACCCAGCCCAATAGGAACGAACCGACCAAGACCACCAACAGCCCCATTCCCAGGGCTTCTTCGCCACGTTGCTCCACGCCCAGGGAAGCCCCCATCACCATCACCGTCACGGGCAGGGCCAGCCACAGGGCCGCTCCCAGCCAGCCGCGCAGGCCCAGATAGCCAAGCTGCGGAGCGTGGTGAAACAACAGTTGCCACACGTGATCCCTTACCTGGGAATAGGTGCCGCGGCGCAGCCAGCACACCAGTGCTGCGGCCAGCAGCCAGAAGCCCAAGTAAATCCAGAATCCGGCGTTCATTGCCTGCTGAAGTTCGGCCCGCGGAGCCCCCTGCGGATCGATCCAGTAGCTGTTCTCCAGAAGGATGGATCCGTAAAACAGGGGCAGGGCCGTCAGGCCCAACAGCAAAAACGCCCAGCCCCAGCGGGCCGCCTGCCGCCAGCCGGGCAGCCAGCCCACAAGCCTCCCCCGGCCGGCCACGTGGGCCGAAACGTGCAGCAGGTAGCCCAGCGTGATCCACTGAAGCACCGGTACCGTGCTCAGCACGGCCAACACGGCCAAAAGCGTCAGCGTGCCCACGAGGAAATGGGCCACTTGCCACGGCAGGCGTAGCGGCCACAAAAGCACCCGCAGCACGAAAGGCACTTGGGACGCAACCCGTACCGGAGGCTGGGCCACCGCAGGCGGAAGCGGCGGCAGCGCTTCGGCAGGAGCAGGGATGGGCGTTTGGGACACGGCCGGTGATTCCTTAGAAAACAACGGGTAAAATCCAAGAAACCAGCCTCTGGGACGAACTGTCCTCTACCAGTTTACCAGCCCCGGCAGCAGGGCGTTTCAGGGTTATTCGCTCGTGCCAGAAGATATTTGCACTGCTTGCCAGCGAAACCCCCCGGCCCGACAGGCGGTATCCTTTGAGGGAGTGAAGGGCTTGGAGGCTTGAGGGCGTGGGGGAACCGGAGCCCCGCACGTCAGTGCGGGGAGGCAGCAGGGCCGCAGCCACTGGGAGCTTCCGCTCCAGGCGAGAATCGGCTGGCGGCGTGCGGCTTGCGTGGGTGCTTCCGCACCAGGCAGGAACAAAACGTGTTTGTGAGAAACAACGCCGATGGTAAACCTGCGGCTCACCAGGAGGTTCGCCCTCCCGGAGCTTCCGCTCCTGGGCAAGAAAAAGCGTAAATCCAACGAATGGGAGGGCGAGGCTCCCGCCGAGCCGAAGAAGCGGAGAGAAGCTGTCCATACCGCAAAACGCCAACGCTACCAACAGCGAGCCGGGAGCTTTAGTTCCCGGAGGAAAACGAGCCGGAAGCGTTTGTTCGGATCTCCCCCGACTAAAGCCGGGGGCTTGCCAAAGCGAGAAAAAACGCCGACTCACACGCCAACCGGCGAGCCGGGAGCGTAAGCTCCCGGAGTAGTGAAACCAGCGTTTTTTGCGAATTGGCTCCGCCAGATCCCACTGGCGGCTCGCTGTGGCAAGAATCAACACCCACGGTACCAAACAACCGCATGCTGACTGCTGACGCATGCGGCTCGCCGAAGCGGCCAGCGGACACGTGACCCCCTTCATGGAACCCAAACCATGAATGCAGACAAACCGGAACCGGCCACCCTGCGTGCCCCGGTATGGTTGCGCAACATGGTGTTCGTGGGATTGGTGTTCCTGGTGGCCGCCGCGGCGGCCGGGCGATGGCTGGAACCGCAAAAAGAGCCCCAGCACTGGGAACAAGTGCGCCCCCCGGCGTGGCAGCAGGACGAAGCGTTCCAACAAGCTCTTGCCCGGCTCAACCAGGCCTTGCACCGGCGGTGGCAGCAGGCCGGGGTGCAGCCGGCCCCGGAAGCGCCCCTTTTGCTCAAGGCCCGGCGAGTCTCGCTGGCCCTGTGCGGTACAGTGCCTTCGCTGGAAGAGATTCGCCGCCTGGAGAACTACCAGGGGCCCGAGCCGCTTGCCTGGTGGACCCAGGGGCTGCTGGAAGATGCTCGCTGCCACGACTACCTGGCCGAGCGCCTGGCCCGGGCGCTGGTGGGCGTGGAACAGGGGCCGTTTATTCTGTATCGCCGCGGTCGGTTCGTCGATTACCTGGCCGAGCAACTGGCCCAGGACCGCCCCTGGGACCAGGTGGTGCGGGAGATGCTTACCTCGCGCGGGCTGTGGACCAATCAGCCGCAGACGAACTTCATCACTGTTACTTTGGACGACAACGACGAGGAACGCCCCGACCCGGTCTCCCTGGCCGCTCGCACCGCTCGGGGGCTGTTAGGGGTGCGGATGGATTGTGCCGAGTGCCACGATCATCCCTTTGATCGCTGGACGCAGGAGGAGTTTCACCAACTGGCTGCCTTCTTTGCTCCAGTGGAGGTGCGGTTTTTCGGGGTTCGGGACGGGGAGCGACATTACTATTGGAAGCCCCTGGGGGCGGAGAAGGAGCAGCGGGCCTATCCGCGCGTGCCCTTTGCCGCCGAGCTGTTGCCCAAACAGGGGATCCCTCGCCGTCGGTTGGCCGCTTGGGTAACGCATCCGGAGAATCGGGCCTTTGCCCGGGCGGTGGTCAATCGCCTTTGGGCCGTGATGTTCGGCCGCCCCCTGGTCGAGCCGGTGGACAACATTCCGCTGGAGGGTCCCGTGCCTGAGGAGCTGGACCTGCTGGCCGAGGAGTTTGTCCGCAGCGGTTTCCGGCTGCGGTACCTGATTCACCTGATCGCAGCCAGTGACGCGTTTGCCCGGGACAGCCTGGAACCTGCCGGGGCGGACCGCCGGCAGGTGGAGCGGGCGGTGGAGCACTGGGCGGTGTTTCCGCTGGTGCTGCTTCGGCCGGAGCAAATGGCCCGCTCCATCCTCCAGGCCACCAGCCCCACCACGATCGATCACCAGTCGCACGTGCTGGTACGGCTGGTGCGATGGTTTGGGGAACGGGATTTTGTCCAGCGTTACGGGGAGTTAGGCGAGGAGGAGTTCGGCCCGCGGGGAGCCACCATCCCGCAGCGCCTGTTGCTGCTCAACGGCCAGCTGATCACCCAGCGCACGCGTCCTGATCCGCCGTTGGGGATTCCCTCTCAGGTGGCCCAGTTCGCCCCCAGCGACGAGGCAGCCGTGGAGGCGGCTTTTCTGGCGGTGCTGACGCGACGACCGGCCCCGGAGGAGCTGCGGTTCTTTTCCGCCTGGCTTCGCGGCACCCGAGGCGCCGCCCGGCAGCAGGCCCTGGAGGACCTGTACGCCGTGCTGTTGAACTCCACGGAGTTTTGCTGGAACCACTAACCGCGGCAGTTGCCGCACCAGGAGTGCCATGCACGCCCACCTGACCCGACGGCAATGGCTTGGAGCCACAGCGGCCGCTGCGTTGCCGTGGCTTACGCCTGCGGCCGAGCTGCTGGCCCAACAGCCCCGACCCAAGGGACAACCGGCCCGGTCGCTCATCCTGCTGTGGCTGGCCGGAGGGCCCAGCCAGCTGGAGACCTTCGATCCGCACCCGGGCACCAAGATCGGCGGTCCCACGCGGGCCATTCGGACGCGGGTGCCGGGAGTGCAGATTGCTGCCGGACTGGAACGCACTGCCGAGCGGATGGACCGCGTGGCGCTGGTGCGTTCGGTCCGCTCCGAGGAAGGGGACCATGAGCGGGGCACCTACATGGTCAAAACCGGCTATCGGCCCAACCCCACGGTAAACCACCCTTCCATCGGGGCCATTTGCTGCTACGCATTGCCGGAGGAGGTGCCCGGGCTGGGGCGTACCGAAATCCCCCGGCACATCTCCATCCTGCCCGACCAGTGGCCCGGCCGGGGCGGCGACCTGGGCAATCAGTACGACGCCTTTTTGACCTACGACCCCCTGCAGCCCGTGCCGGATGTGCAGGCCCGGGTGAGCCCGAGGCGCTTCCGTCGGCGACTGGCCGGGCTAGAGCATCTCAACCGCGGCTTCGGCCGCCGCCGGCCCGTGCAGGGCCGCCGCACCCTGGACCAGACGCTGCTGGACCAGGCCGTGCGGATGATGACCAGCGAGCAACTGGCCGCCTTCGACGTAACCCAGGAGCCCCTTTCGGTGCGGAGGCGCTACGGCGACACGCCCTTTGGCCGTGGCTGCATGGCCGCCCGGCGGCTGATCGAAGTGGGCGTGCGCTGCGTGGAGGTGACGCTGCCGGGCTGGGACACCCATGCGGACAACTTCACCGGCCATGCCGAACTGGTGCCGGTGCTGGATGCGGCCCTGTCGGCACTGATCGAGGATCTGCAGCAGCGCGAGTTGCTGGAGCACACCGTGGTGATGTGCTGCGGAGAATTCGGCCGCACGCCGCGGATCAACCCCCTGGAGGGCCGCGACCACTGGCCGCACGGCTTTTCGGTGGCCCTGGCCGGAGGGCCAATCCGCGGCGGCGCGGTGGTGGGCCAGACCGACCCGGAAGGTTCCCGTAAAACGGTCGATCCCCAGCCGGTGGCTAACATCCACGCCACGGTGCTTGCTGCCCTGGGCATCGACTACCAGCAGGAGTACGAGTCGCACTCTGGGCGGCCGATCAAGCTCTGCGAGGGCGAGCCAATCCGCCACTTGCTGGGTTGAGCAGCGGCGCTTCGGCGTAACGGGCACGCCGCACCGCGTGCTATTGGCGGTTTTTCCAGTCCAGGCCGGAGAGCCGGGCCAGGGCCAGCTCCAGGGCGTGGGTGCCGTCGCGGCCGTGGCCCTGGGCCTTCAGGGCCAGGTAGAGCTGGTGGGCCAGGGCCAGTCCGGGCAGGCTGAGGTTCATCCGCTTGGCCTCGGCCAGGGCGATGCCCATGTCTTTAATAAAATGCTCGACGAAGAAGCCGGGATCGAAGTTGTTCTGGATGATCCGCGGTCCCAGGTTCGACAGCGACCAGCTGCCCGCGGCCCCCGAGGCGACGCTCTGCAGCACGGTTTCCAGGTCCAGCCCGGCCCGGTAGCCGTAAAGCAGCGCCTCGCACACGCCGATCATGTTGGTGGCGATGAGGATCTGGTTGACCATCTTGGTATGCTGCCCGGCTCCGGGGCCGCCCTGGTGGACGATGGTCTTGCCCATCGCCTCCCAGCAGGGCCCCAGAGCTTCGACGGCCTCTTTTTCACCGCCGATCATAATGGAAAGCGTCCCCTGGCGAGCGCCCACGTCGCCGCCGGAGACGGGAGCGTCGATGGCCCAAACCTGTTTCTCCTTGGCCCGCTGGGCGATCTCCACGGCCAGCGACGGCTCGCTGGTGGTCATATCGACGATGATGTTGCCCGGCGAACAGCCTTCCAGCACTCCATCGGAGCCCAGGATCACCTGCCGCACGTCGTGCGGGAAGCCGACGATGGTGAACACCACATCGGCGGCTTCGGCCACCTGGCGGGGGGAGTCGGCCCAGGCCGCGCCGCGGTCGAGCAGCCCTTGGGCCTTGGCCTTGGTGCGGTTGAACACCGTGACCGAGAAGCCGCGGTCCAGCAGGTGCCCGCACATGCTGGCTCCCATCACGCCGGTGCCGATCCAGCCGATGCGCGTTTTGCCGGGTTCAACAGGGGGGATGGCCATCGTGAAGCAACCTTTCCTTGGGGAAACGAGGCAACGGATTCAACCAGCTCTTGCCGGGAGAGGGCCCCGGGCCGGGGCACGACGGCAAAGCGTCGAGGCAGGCGAAGTATAACGCATCCGTTCGGGGCTGTCATGCGGGGGCGTTCGGCGTTCGGCTTGCGACTGGCGGCTTGCGGCCTGCGCCGGTGCTTCCGCACCGCAGCGAGAACAGGCGTCAAATCTTGCAACCGGCGAGCCCGCGGCTTCAGCCGCGGGGGGCTTGGAGGAATACAGAGCCCCGCACGTCAGTGCGGGGAGGTCTTGGGTCGTGGGTCTTGGGTCCTGCGCCGGTGCTTCCGCACCGCAGCAAGAAAAGGCGTCAACATGCCCAACAAGAGCCCCCCGCGTAAGCGGGGGGAGATTCCAACAGCGAGCCGGGAGCGTCAGCTCCCGGAGGCGGCAGGGCCGCCTGCCACTGGGAGCTTCCGCTCCGGTGCAAGAAATACGTGTTTAGCGTGCCAGCATAAAACAGAGCGTTTCCAGAGCAAAAGAGTCGATTTTTCTCCGGCTTTCCCCGGGCCGAAGCTCACAGCTAGCCGCTGCAGGGGACCAGGGCCGCGGCGCGGCACCAGCCGGCGCTGGCCCGGGCGATCTTCACCGGCAGGCACAATACCCAAAAACCCGTGCTCCGGCCGATGCAATCCAGATGGCAGAGCTTTTCGATCTGGCAGTATTCGCGGGTGATTCCTGCGAAATGGGCCGGCCAGATGTAGCGGCCGTCGCCGGTTTGCTGGTAGTCGCGTGCCATGTCGGCAAAGGGCCGATCGAGCGTGTAGGCGTCGATGCCGATGATCCGCACCCCCTGTTCCACCAGCCAAAGCACCCCTTCGCGCCCCAGGCCCGGCTGCCGGAAGTACTGGGGGGTGCCCAGGTGAGCGTCGGCCCCGGTTTGCAGCAGCACAATCTCCCCGGACTGGAGTTCGTGGTCGATCTTAGCGAGGCACGCTTGCAGGTCTTCCACGG
>JALSGI010000751.1 GCA_026982835.1 Planctomycetota bacterium
GGCCGCATCCTTTGCCCCACCCCCGCCTGGCAGGATCGCCCCCCACCAGGGCGGCAAACCCAAACGCAAGCCAAGACCCAGCACAAAAAACTGCTAGGAAGAAACGGGGCTTGGGATATACTGATCCATAGGGACAGAGAAGTGGTGTGTCAAAACGACACGCCGGAGAAGTACGGCCGGTACGCCCGAGTTGTGCCGTATGGTGGTCGTGTCGTTTCCTTCTATATTCGGGTGTGATCATGTCTGCCCCTTCTTCCAAGTCCCGCCGCTTGTCCCCCGTCGGCCCGCGCCTGGCCCGGCTGCTTACCGTGGTGTTCCTGCTGCTGGCCCTGCTGGGAGCCAACTCGGTCTATCTGGCTGCCATTACGTTCCTGGAATGGCTCCAGCGGTTTTCGGCCCAGGCGGTCACTTTGCAAAACACCTTTTACCTGTTCATGGTGCTGTTGCACATTCTGCTGGGCGTGGTGTTCACGGTGCCGTTTGTGCTGTTTCTGGTGGCCCACTTGCGCGTGGCCTGGCGATGGCCCAACCGCCACGCGGTGCGCATCGGCTACCTGCTGCTGGTGTTCTCGCTGGCCGTGCTGGCCACCGGATTCCTGTTGGCGTTTGCCGACCAGAGCGATTCGGCCTATCGCAACACGGTTTACTGGATTCACGTGATTGCCCCGCTGGGGGCGATTTGGGCCTACGTGCTGCACCGCCTGGCCGGCCCCCCCCTGCAATGGCGCCGGGGACTGGCCTGGATGGGAGCCGTGGCCCTGTTCGTGCTGGCGATGGTGGGCCTGCACTGGTACGAGGCCGAACCGCCCGACCCGGCCCTGGCCGAAGCCAGCCAGGAGATGTTCGCCCCGGCCCTCACCCGAATCGCCGGCGGCAAGTACGCCGACGCCTCCTGGCTGCAAAACGACAAGTTCTGCATGGAATGCCACCAGGACGCCTATCACCAGTGGTTCCACAGCGCCCATCACTTCAGCTCGTTCAACAATCCGGCTTACGCCTTCTCGGTGAACAACACCCGCAAAAAGCTCCT
Source organism: Planctomycetota bacterium (assembly GCA_026982835.1). GTDB lineage: Bacteria > Planctomycetota > Planctomycetia > Pirellulales > S012-138 > S012-138. The sequence continues at coordinate 1,031 of JALSGI010000751.1, forward strand.
GGAGCGGGACGGCAACGTGCATGCCAGCCGCTTCTGCGCCGCGTGCCACGACCCGGTGCCGCTGCTGACCGGCAAGTTCGACGACCCCCACTTCGATCCCAAAAAAGAACCCACCGCCCACGCCGGCATCACCTGCACCGTCTGCCACGCCATCACCGAAATCCACAGCGTCCGCGGCAACGGGGCCTACACGATTGCCCGGCCTCCGGAGTACCCGTTCCAGAACAGCAGCAATCCGATCCTGCGGGCCATCAATCGCCGGCTGATTAAAGCCAAGCCGGAGCTGCACAAGCAGGCGTTCTTGAAGCCCCTGCACCGCACGGCCGAGTTCTGCTCGGTATGCCACAAGGTGTTTCTGCCCAAGGAACTGACGCACTACAAGGAGTTCTTGCGCGGGCAGAACCACTACGAC
>JALSGI010000752.1 GCA_026982835.1 Planctomycetota bacterium
GCTGGCCCAAAGCGACTCCATGGACTTCCGCCCGGTCCGCTGGACCAGCCGCACCCTGAAAGCCGACGCAGAGGGCACCTGGAGCTTCACGCTGCGGCCGGACCAGCAACAGTATCGGGCGGCGTTCCTGGAAGCGCAGTGGTCCCGAGGCCCGCTGCCGCTTTATCTGTCCACGGCCATCCGCGTGGCCAAGCCGCCGGCGGCCAAGCAGTAGCCGGCTTGTGTTGCCGCAGTTGCCCGGGCGCCGGGGCCGGTGGAAAAGCGGCCCCGGGGCCTCTTTCTGCGCCGCGGTGGCTTACGTTTCCAAGGAAACCGGCCCCCCGCTGCGGACCGACTCGCTTTGGGCATGGCACAGGGCCAGGGCGTCCAGGGCCAGCTCCCCTTCCAGAAGCGGCGAGGGGCGTTGCTGGGCCAGAGCCTGGGCTACTTCCTGTACCTCGGCCACGAAGCCCTGCACCGGGTCCCCTTCGCCCAGCTCGGGCCGCTGCACGCTGCCGTCGGCCGCCAGCACCGTCAGCGGCATGGACACCACCGGCTGGGATTCGATCACGGCGAAGTCCATCAGCACGGTGGCCTGCTCGAAGTGCACCTCGAACCCGTGTGTGAAATCCCGCCCCGACTGACGCACCACCCCTCCGTGCACCGCCACCGGCCCTACTCCCTCCCCGTAGAGAAACTGCGAGCAGAGGAACTCCACCACGGCCGAATCCCCGTGCATCCGCCCGGTGCTGAACACCGCCTGCGGCATGCCCCACAGCAGCCGCAAAAAATGGGCGTCGTGGATCAGCAGATCCACCACCGGCCCGCCCACCTTCTCCGGATCGTAGAAGTCGGCCAGCCATTCCGGGTCGCTGATCGTCCGCTTGAACACCCCGCCCAACGGGCGGCCGAAGCGCCCATCCTGAGCGGCTTGCCAGAGGAAGTGGAACTCGGGGAAAAAGGGGAGCACATGCCCCACGAACAGCCGCCGCCCGGCCTGCTGGGCCACCTGCACCATGCGGCGTCCGTCCTCCAGGCGGACGGCAATCGGCTTTTCGCAAAACACGTGCTTCCCGGCCTGGAGGGCCTGGATGGCCGCCGGGGCATGTAGCGCCGGGGGCAGGCACAGATCGACCAGTTCCACGTTCGGATCCTCAAGCATCTGCTCCAGCGACTCGTAGGCGGCCACGCCCGACAGATCCACCTGCTCGCCCGGGGGACCGAAGTTCCCCTGGATGCCCCGCCAATCGCCGCGGCGTTTTTTCTCGTCCCGGGAAGCGATGGCCACCAGCTCCACCTCGGGCACCTGGCGATAGGCCAGGTAGTGAATCCAGCCCATGAACCCAATCCCGGCAATGCCCACGCGAATCATCGGCTTGTTGTCCTCACGGAAACGGGAACAGGAAACCTGGCAAAAGGACCCGCTTGCCAAGGGGTTGCCACTGGCCCCCCGGCACCGCCC
>JALSGI010000753.1 GCA_026982835.1 Planctomycetota bacterium
CCAGGTGCCACGCCCGGCGGCGTCCCTCGGGGGTGAGGCACACTTGCTGGCCGGCCGTTTCGATATATCCCCCGCGATACAACAACCATAGGGCCACCCGTGCCCGAAGCCCTCCGCCCAGGTGGGTAAGACACCTGTGGCGATCCACCCGGGCCACGTCCTGCTCCGGCACAGCCGCTTGCGGGGCCTGGGCTGCGGTTTCGTAGCCGGGCTCCTGCTTCAACAGCCACTTGAGCAGGTCCTCGCCGGCGATGGCCAACTGGGTGTTCAGCAGATGGAGCCAGCCCACCAGCATCCCGTGCCGCGGGCTGAGCAGCACCACCAGCACCAGCACCGCCCCGGCGGCCACGGCCATCGAACCGGCCACGGTGCTGTTGATCCAGGCGGCCAGGGCGTAGCCCCAAAGCGCCGCCACCGCCGCCACCAGCACCGCGTAGCCCAGCGTGCCGGCCACGCGGTCGCTGAGCAGCCGTCCGCACACGCCGGGAACGATCATCATGGCCACCACCAGGATCGAGCCCACGGCCTCGAAGCTGGCCACGGCCACGGTGGCCACCAAGGTCATCAGCAGGTAGTGCATCAGCCGGGGTCGCAGGCCGGCCGCCGCGGCCATCTCCGGATCGAACGACGCGGCCACCAGCTCTTTCCAGGCCAAGGCGAGAAACACCCCCACGCCCAACAGGGCCGCACCCAGGGGGAGGGCGTTTCGGGGCACCTCCCAACCGGCCAGGGGAATCGTATCCAGGGCCGAAAGCTCCAGCAGCCCAAACAGCACGCAATCGGTGTCCAGGTCCACCTGGTGGGCGTAGCGGGAAAGGAGCACCACGCCCAGGGCAAACAGCACCGGATACACCACGCCCATGCTGGCATCGTCGGCCAGTTGGGCCAGGTGGCGCACGGCCTGCACCCCGGTGGCCGTCAGCACGCCCACGACCACGGCCCCGGCCAGCATGGCCCAAGGGTCCAAGCGGCCTGTGAGCAAAAAGGCCACCACCAGGCCGGGCAGCACGGCATGGCTGATGGCATCGCTCAGCAGGCTCATCCGCCGCAGCACCAGGAAGGTTCCCAAAAGAGCGCAGGCAATGTTGCTCAACAGGGCCAGCAGCACGGTGGACCAGGCGATGGCCGCCAGCGGTCCGGGCCAGGAGGCAAGCCACCCGGCGGCCAGCACACTGGGCAGGCCCAGCAGCAACCCCAGCGTGGCCGCGGCGGCCCAGGCCAGGCGCCCCGGCAACCGCGCGGCCGGCAACACCGGCCGGGGAGCGAGTTGTTCGGGAACCAAGGGCCAGGTGCTCATCGTGCGGCTCCTTCCCGATCCGGGGCGGCATCGAGCCAGGCCCCCCAATCGGCCGCCAGTTGTTGTTCCAGTTCCCGCAGTCGGGCGCGGCCTTCGGGAGTAAGTTCGGCCAGATGGGGCTGGGGCTGCGTGACCCAGCGAT
>JALSGI010000754.1 GCA_026982835.1 Planctomycetota bacterium
CCCCGCCTGACCTGCTGCCGTGTTCCCGCCGATGGTCAGCCCGCTGGGAGTGGTCAAGCCGGAGGTAAGCCCCCCGGTGAGGGAACCGCCGCGGGTGCCCAGTCCTCCCACGCCGGAGGAGATCGATGTGCCCAGCGTGGTCCCTCGTCCGGCGAACGAACCCACCGAGTTGGTGCCGATCTGACTGGCCGGTCCGCGGGAGCCGAAAAGGCTCTGGGCCTGGGCGTCCAGGCCGCTGCCCAGCAGCACGGCTGCGGCCAGCAGGCCAAGCGTCCCGGGCTTCTTCATGGCGGCGTTCCTGTTGCGAGTAACAAAACGGTGTTCCATCCTGGGCGGCCCTGCTTTTTCAATTGTAGCCGACGCCCTCTTGGCCGGGAAAGCAAAATGCCGATGTTCCCCGCACTGACGTGCGCACGCTCCTCCGGGAGCTTGTGCTCCCGGCTCGCTGTTCTCCGTGGACTTACGCCCACGGATCGCGGCTGCAAGAACCAGCGCCAGCGGCAATACAACCGCGTGCTGACGCACGCGGCTCGCCGTTTGGTATGTGAGTCGGCGTTTTTTCTCGCCTTGGCGAGCCCCCGGCTTTAGCCGCCCGAAGAGCCAAGAAAAAACGCTTGTCGATTTTCTCCGCCAGCTGAAGCTGGCGGCTTGCCGGGTGTGAACAAAAATCGACGTTTGTTCTCGCACAAGCGAGCCGCGAGTGTGAACTCGCGGAGCAAGTTCGCAAATCGACGTGATTTTGCCGCTTTCCTCCGGGAGCTTACGCTCCCGGCTCGCTGTTCTCCGGCGGCTCGCCACCGGTGTGAGATAACGTATTTGGCGAACCCGGGGCGTCAGCTCCCCGGTCGTTGAAAAAACGCTGGCCGCTGTTGCCACCCAAGAGGCGCATGCTCAGGCATGTGGCCCGCCGGGGGGCACGGCCACAGCCGCCGGGGGCTTTCGCTGCTGTGCAGGAACATGCCTAGGGCTTGCGGCGCGTGAGTCATGTTGTGGTGCCTGGGCCGGCAAGTGGGTGCGGCGGTCCACTTGCCGCAGCAGCCCGGCCAGCAGGAACACCAGCGCGTGGTCCAGCGGCGTGTAGCTCACCTCGTGGAACATCCCCTGCACGGCATAGAGGACCAGCACGGCCAGGACGAACACGCCGTAGGGGGCAAGTGGCACCTGCTGATCGGCACAGGGGAGGTCGGGGCGGCGCAGGCGTATCACCCGCACGGCCGCCCGGGCCCAAAGCACCAGCAGGGCCAGATAGAGCGACAAGCCCACCAGCCCGGTCTCGGTGAGGATGCTCAGGTAGGTGTTGTGGTGGGCGAAGTTGCGGATAGTTTCCAGGCGGAGGTCCGGCGAGCGGTCGGCCAGGTAGGGCATTTTGGCTTCGGGGAAGCGGCCGAATCCCACGCCCAGCAGCGGGCGATCCAGGAACATCCGCCACGACACATAG
>JALSGI010000755.1 GCA_026982835.1 Planctomycetota bacterium
CCGGCAAGCCACAGTTGGTTGCCCTGCGCGTGGAAGCGGCCTGTGGCTGCGTCGTCGAGGTCCAGCTGCAGCTGCTGCCCTTCGATGTAAATCTGTTCCAGTGGCGGCAGTTTCAGGCGCAATTCCAGCACCGCCGGCGGGCGGGCCAAGGGGGCTTGCCAGACGATGTGCAGGGTACCGTTGTGGATTTGGTGCTTGAGAAAGCCGGCGGGCCATGCCCGGCCATCGATCGCCACCGAGTCGGCCTGTGGTGCGGCGGCCAGGGTGAGCCGCGCTTTGGGCAGATCGATGTGCAGGCGGCGGGCGCCCTGCAGGGGCCAGCGCTCTTCGAGCCAGTCTTCCGCCAAGCCCGGCTGGGCAGCCGTGACGGCGGGCATCAGCATGGACGACAGCACCAGGCAGGTGTGCAGCAGGGGGTTCATGCCAAGACGCGCTCCGGTCGAGACTCGCTCCATTGTCGCGCATCGGCTGGCAGCAGGCCAGTGGCCGCCTGCAGCAGCACCTGGTCGGCCCAGCTCTCCATTCGCAGGTTGCGGATGAAACCGCAGTGACCTCCATGGGCGGTGCTGAACAGCCTGACGGTATCGCCGGGCTGAACGGTCAGCAGATCGGCAAAGGGCAGGATGGGGTCGTCGCGGGCGTAGAGTATCCAGGCGGGCGCTTGCAAATGGCGCAGCCGGTCCCCGTCCAGGGCATAGCCGCGGAAATAGGTGTGGATGTCCGGATAGGGGCTCAGGGCGGGAATCAGCCGCTCGGTCAGCTCCAGCAGCCCGCCTTTGCCGGGCAGTTGTCGCCGGCTGTAGCGTCGGGGGAAGGCCCGCTGCTTCAGCCGCAGGGAGCGGCGCCACTTGTGGAGGAAATAGCGGCTGAAGATGAAGCCGCTGTGCTGAATGCCCTGCAGGCCGTGCATGGGGTCGATGGGTGGGCTGATGGCACAGATGCCATCCAGTTTCAGCCCGTACCAGCGGGCGTTGATGCCGATGCGCAGGGCGAAGTTGCCCCCCAGGGAAAACCCGGCCAGCAGGACGGCGCCGGGGCGGAGGTCTTCCACCAGTTGTGCCACGGCGGCGGTGGTCTCGTCCAGCAGGCAGGAGTGGAACAGCCCCGGGTTGAGGGCGTGGGTGGGGCCGTGATCCCGCAGATTGAGCCGCACCACGCCGTAGCCGGCCTGCCACAGCGTGGTGGCGGCTGAAAGCAGATAGGGGGAATGGCTGCTGCCTTCCCAGCCGTGGATGAGGATCACCAGTCGATCCGTACGGCCGGGGCTGTGGTGGGCAAGCAGGCGTGTATCACCCAGTTGCAGTAGCCGTTCCCGGCTGGCGGCCAGCATGGGGTTGTTGCGTTCCAGCCTGCGCCGCCGCCAGCGGGAGCTGGCCAGTACGGTTTGCACGAAAGGGCCGGCCAGCCAGCGGGGGGGCCGGAATGGCGCCACGCCC
>JALSGI010000756.1 GCA_026982835.1 Planctomycetota bacterium
CGGGGGAGATTACACTCATGGTAAACTCCTTTAGGTCGTCATAGGGGAAAGAAATAAAATGCAAACCTATGACGACCTATTTTCTGTATCTTGCCCAAATGCGCAACAGGATTTCAGCCGCACCTGCGATTTTGGCTTGCCCAAGCGGATACCCGAATTGAGCAGAGCCACCGCCCCCTTTGGCGGCAAGAGGACAGGGCCCCCGCGGAAAAACTTCTCCCCCGGGCGGATTCTGCTTACCTTCGCCGAGGAAACTTCGATACAATCAACAAAGGGCAGAATATGGCCGTCCGGCCCCTTTGGTGAGCAAACCCGTAGCAAAGACCCTTGGACCATGAACGAGCTGAACTCGGCCGTGGCCCGCGTGCGACGCCGCCTGTGGTTGCAGCGGTTTCTAGTGGCCCTGGCTTGGAGCTGGGCCGCCGTGCTGCTGGGGGCCGGGGCGGTGATCCTGGGCCAGTGGTACTTTCTGGGCGAGACCACCCCGGGAGGGGTTTTTGCCGGGGCGTTGGGCCTGGGAGTGCTGGTGGCCGCGGTGGCAAGCTGGTGGCGCACTCCAAGGACCTTGGCTGCGGCGGTGGAGCTGGACTTGCGGTTCGGATTGCAGGAGCGCATCTCCAGCGCCTGGGCCTTGCTGCAGGAAAAAGACCCGGACCACCTTGCCCCGGCCGAGCAGGCCGTGGTGGAGGACGCCCTTTATCACCTGAAGCGTGTGGACGTGGCTGCGGCGTTTCCGGTGCGAGCCGGGCGCTGGTTGCTGGCCCCGGTGCTGCCCGGACTGCTGGCCGCGGCGCTGGTGCTGTGGCTCCCCCCTTGGGAGCAAAAACAGGCCCAGGCCGATCTGCAAACCGCCCAACAGGTGCAAAAGCAAATCCAGCAACAGGCCCGGCAACTGCGCCGCCAGGCAAAAAAACAAAGGGAAAAACTGGCCCGCCAGGGACTCAAACAAGCCGAAAAGTGGTTGCGGGAGCTGGAAAAAGGGCTCCAGGAACTGGAGCGGGAAAAACCCAAGGACCGCCAGAAGGCCTTGGCCAAGCTCAACAACTTGCGGCGGCAGCTTCAGCAGCGGCGGCGGCAACTCGGCTCGGCCAAGGCCCTGCGGCAGCAACTGGCCCGGCTCCGCGGGCTGAACCAGGACCCGTTGCGCAAGCTGGTCCAAGCCATGCGGCAGGGGGACCTGAAAAAAGCCATCGAGCAACTGAAAAAGCTCAAGCAACAAATCGCCCAGGGCCAACTCTCCGAGCAAGAGAAAAAGAAACTGCTGGAGCAGGTGCAAAAGCTGCAGCAGAAGCTCCAGCAGATGGCCCAGGCCCGACAAAAACAAATCCAGCAACTGGAAAAACAAATCCAGCAGGCTCAGGCCGCCGGCCAGCACGCCCGGGCCCAGCAGCTCCGCCAGCAACTCGAGCAACTCCTCCAGCAGCAGGCGGCCATGC
>JALSGI010000757.1 GCA_026982835.1 Planctomycetota bacterium
CTGGTGAGGAAGCCACAGGCAGGCATCCGCAGCCCGGAACAGATCGGCCCAATCGTGAAACGGTAACAACGAGACCACCGGCCCGGCTCCCGGCACGGACCAGCGTCGCACGGCCGGTTCCTCCTCCCCGGCCAGAACAGCCAAGCACACGCGGGCAGGGAGTCGGCGTTTGAGCGTGCGGGCCAGCCGTTGCACCCAGCTCCAGTGCTTCCGCCCCGCACCGGGCGGACCGATCAGCGCCAGGTGGTCGGCATCCTCCAGGCAAATGTGGGGCCAGCAGCGGGCCAGCACGCCCCGGGCCTCCTGGGGAGAGGAAGCGGACCAGGACGGGGGAAGAGGCACCCCTTTGACGATCCGTTGCACCCGGCCGGGTTCCCGGTAGTATTGCCGGGCGAAGTGTTCTTCTTCGGGCCCGGAGCAAAGCAGCACTGCCCGTTGCGGCAAGGTGGGCTTGCGCAAGAACCACCCATGCGGTCCCCGATGCACCCGCCCGCAGGGCACCCGGTCCAGCCAGAGAGCCAGCGGGAGCCGCTGGTGCCCGGCCAGGTCCACCGCGGGTTGCAGCTCCCCGGGGGTATCCAGCACCACCACGGCGTCGCAGGCGGCCAGCAGGCGGCGAAGCGGTAAAGCCAACTCCCGATAGGTGCGCAAGGCGGCAAACAGCCCTTGGGGACGAAGCAGGCGAAGGAACCGCACGCGGCCCAACAGGGTCTGATCCGGTTCCCCGGGCCAGCTCTTCCAGCCCACCACGCTGACCTGGGCCCCGCAGGCTTGCAGTGCCTGGGCCAGGTGCCAGGTGAGGGTTGCGGCCGGATGCGGATCGGGCCAGCAGCGAGGGGCCACCACCACGAGGTGCAAGGCAAGTTACTCCTGGAACTGCTGGAAGTCCTGAGGTTCCAGGGCCGCCACGTAGGCCAGGTGGCGGTACTGGTCCTGGTAATCCAGACCGTAACCGACGACGAACACATCGGGAATATCAAACACTACGTAATCCGGCTCCAAGGGGACCTGCTGCCTCCCTTGCTTGCGCAGCAACACGGCCGAACGCAGCGAGGCTGGCTTCAGCGGCCGCAGGTACTCGTACAGTCCGGCCAGGGTTCGCCCCGTGTCGTAGATGTCGTCCATCACCAGCACGTGGCGTCCCTGCACATCGGGCAGGTATCCGTCCCGCACGGCCAGCTCCCCCGGCGTGGTCGCCCCGCCGCGGTAGCTGCGGGCCTGGATCACCCCCACCCGCACCGGGATTTCCAGTTGCCGGATCACATCGGCCACCAGCACCAGCGAGCCGGTCATCACCCCCAGCAGGGTCAGCGGCCGCTGGCGGTAGTAGTGGTTGATGTCGGCAGCCAGTTGGGCCACGCCGTGGCGGATTTGCTCGGCGGAGATCAGTTCACGCACGACCAACACCTTGGCTCAGCATCCGAAAGCCCTCTGG
>JALSGI010000758.1 GCA_026982835.1 Planctomycetota bacterium
GGCGTGGGGGCGTGGGGGCCTGGAGGCTTGGGGGCTTGGAGGCTTGAAGAGCCCCGCACGTTAGTGCGGGGAGAAATAGAATCGACTTGCGCCGTGCGGCTTGCGCTGTTGCGCCGTGCGCTGCCTGCGCCGGAGCTTCCGCTCCAGAGGACTTGGGTCTTGGGTCTTGCGGTGGTGCTTCCGCACCGCAGCAAGAAAAACGTTTATTCTTGTAGATCGGCGAGCCCGCGGCTTCAGCCGCGGGAGGCGTGGGGGCGTGGGGGCCTGGAGGCTTGGGGGCCTGGAGGCTTGAAGAGCCCCGCACGTTAGTGCGGGGAGAAATAGAATCGACTTGCGCCGTGCGGCCTGCGCCGGTGCTTCCGCACCGGGCGAGAATAAAACGTGCTTTGTGAAAAACAACGCGCCTGGTGGATCTGCGATTCTTGCAACGGCGAGCCGCCGGCTTTAGCTGGCGGAGGAGATCGACATATTCTTTCTCGGCTCTCCCCGGGCTAAAGCCCGGGGCTCGCCAACCGCGTGCTCACGCACGCGGTTCGCCGGACAAAAATCGACTCTTTTGCTCTGGGGGCGCTTCGTCTTGTGCTGGCACGCTAAATACGTACCTCGGCTTGGACGCCTTGCCATCCAAAAGGGGGCAAGCCCCAGGCTAATGGCTTCCCCGGCGATCTCAAGTGAAATGCTGGGCAGCCTGGGTATTTTTAGTTGTATCTGATAGATATGCAAAAAACGGCGACTGTTGCCCGGGGTTTCCGTTTCGAGAGAACGGCACCAACTTTGCAAGAACCGTTGGTCTATCCTCCCGCGACACGTGCTGCGGCTCACCGAGCGTGTAAAGCAAACGCCTCACACCGCATCCGGCAACCGTCTGCAAGAAACGCCCCTTACCCGAAGCAACGATGCCTTTGACCCAACAAGCCCTCGACGCGGCCGCCCGGCGGTTCTGGCAGTGCGTGCTCCAGCGGCGCTGGCCGTTTGTCTTTGCCGAAAGCTGCACCGGCGGATTGCTCGCCGCCACCATGACCCGGATTCCGGGGGTGTCGCAGCTTTTTTGCGGCTCGGCGGTGGTTTACCAGGTGGAAACCAAAGCGCACTGGCTGGGGATTCCGGCACGGCTGCTTCGCCGCCCGGGACCGGTCAGCCACCAGGTGGCCCAGGCGATGGTCCGAGGCTTGCTGGAACGCACGCCGCAGGCGGTGCTTGCCGTTTCCACCACGGGGCATCTGGGTCCCCAGGCTCCGGCGGAGCTGGATGGGGTGCTGTACGTGGGCTTGGGGATGCGCCGCCCGGGGCGCAAGCGGCCTCGGGTGATCAGTCATCACGTGGAGCTAGAGCGTCCGGCCCCGGGGACCTCGCCCCGGCAACTGCGCCTGCGCCGCCAACGCCAGGCGGTGCTGTGTGCCCTGCAGTTGGCCACTTCGGTCCTGGAGGCGACGCCCCCTGCTGGCAGCTAGCACCGGGGCGAGCCGGGGGTCCCCCTTTTCACATGCGACAGTTGTTTTATAATCAGGGTTTCCTGTGCTCAGGTGGAGTTCAGCTCATGCCCAAGCAAAAAACCCACAAAGGCATCAAGAAGCGGTTTCGTCTCACGGCCAAGGGGAAAGTGAAGCACCGCAGTGCCGGGACCAGTCACCGCCAGAGCCGCTTGACGCAAAAGCGGCGGAGAAACCTGCGCGGCACCTCGGTGCTGGATGAGGCCGAAGTGCCCAAGATCCACCGGGCCTTGGGCAAATACAGCTACTAAGCCCACCGCCGGCAAGGCGCGGACGGGCAACCAACGCTCGCTCGGGCCAGAAGGCTCGAAGGCGAGGGCCTTGATTCCGCCAATTGGGAAGGAGTGCGACGATGCGGACGCGCAAAGGAGCGGCCCGGCGCCGGGCCAAGAAGCGCCTGCTGAAACGGGCCAAAGGTTATCGCGGCGGGCGGAGCAAACTTTACCGCACGGCCAAGGACGCCGTCATCCGCGCCGGGGTGTATGCCTACCGGGACCGTCGGGTGCGCAAACGGGAGTTTCGCCGGTTGTGGATCGTGCGGATCAACGCGGCCTGCCGCATGCGGGGCTTGCGCTACAGCCAGTTCATCGCCGGGTTGAAAGCGGCCGGAGTGGGCCTGGACCGCAAATCGCTGGCCGAAATGGCCGTCCGCGATCCCGAGGCGTTCGACCAGGTGGTGGCCGTGGCCCGCGAGGCCCTCGGACTGCCCGAGCCGGAAGCTGCCCCGGCTTAGCTCCTGGCAAACTCCACCGGCCCCCTTCTGCCGCCCTGCACACGGCGCGACGCTCCCCTGATCGCATCGGGTGGCATCCCGCAGAGGGCCTGTTCGTCTGGGCCACGGATGCGTGTGCGGGTTTTCCGTTCCGCCTGGGACATGCGTTTTTCCGCCCATGAGCACGACCTCGCTTGACGACTACCTGGCCCGACTGGACCAGTTGCAGCAGCAAGGTCTGCAGCGGTTCGCCCAGTGCCAAACCCCCGAGGAGGTGGAGCAGGCCCGGGTGGAGTTCCTGGGGGCCAAGCGGGGGCTAGTGCGCCAGGTGCAGCAACAGCTCAAGGAGGTGCCGGGCCCGGAAAAGCCACAGGCGGGCAAGCGGTTCAACGAGCTGAAGCGAGCCCTGGAAGCGGCCTGGGAAGAAGCCAAGCGGCGCGTGGCCGAGGCGTCCCCAGCCCAGCAGCAAGCCAAAGAAAAACGCCGCCGCGGCTCGGGCGATCTGCCCCCGCCGTTTGATCCCACGGCCGTGCCGCCCGAGGCGCAGCTCCGGCTGGGCCGTTTGCATCCGGTCACGCAGACCATCCGGCGGATGAAAGAGGTGATGGCCCGACTGGGCTTCGAGGTGGCCGACGGGCCGGAGGTGGAAGACCCCTGGCATAACTTCGAGGCGCTGAACATCCCCGAAGCCCATCCGGCCCGCGACCCCCTGGACAACTTCTACCTGAGCACCGCCTGCCTGAGCGATCCCCGGCGGCCCGCCCCCGAAGGGCCGCAACTGCTGCTGCGCAGCCAGACCTCCACGGTGCAGATTCGTGTGATGGAAAAGCAGCCGCCGCCGGTGCGGGTGATCGCCCTGGGTCGGGTCTATCGGCCCGATACGGCCGACGCCACGCACTTTCCCATGTTCCACCAGATGGAAGGGCTGTACGTGGCCCGGGGTGTGACCATGGCCCAACTGAAAACCGTGTTGCGGCTGTTTGCTGCGATGTTCTTCGGCCCGGAGGTACACGTGCGGTTCCGGCCTTCGTTCTTCCCCTTCACCGAGCCCAGCGTCGAGGTGGACATGACCTGGAAGGACGGCTGGATCGAGATGGGCGGGGCCGGAATGGTCGATCCGGCGGTGCTGGAGGCCGTGGGCTACGACCCGGAGCAGGTAACCGGCTTTGCCTTCGGCCTGGGCGTGGAGCGGGTGTGCATGCGGCAATACGGCATCGACGACATTCGGTTGCTTTACCGCAACGACGTGCGTTTTCTGGAACAGTTTTAGGCGGGCGGCTGGTCCCGGTCCGCGTCGTGGGTGCCGAGCGGGCCGCACAGGCCGCCGCTGCAACTCCCCTTGTACCTGAGCAGGGCGATGATCGTTTCCTGGAACTGGCTCAAGCAGTACGTGCCGCTGCGGATGTCGGTCGAGGAGCTGACCCGGCGGCTGACCATGGCCGGGCTGAACCACGAGGAAACCTTCGAGGTGGACGGCGACCTGGCCATCGACCTGGAGGTGACCAGCAACCGGCCGGATTGCCTGGGCCACATCGGCGTTGCCCGCGAAGTGGCCGCGTTGTGGGACCTGGAGCTTACCCTGCCGGCGGCCCGGCCCCCCGAGGAAGGACCGCCGGTGGAAGAGCTGACCTCCGTGGAGCTTGCCTGCCCGGAGCTGTGCCCCCTCTATACGGCCCGGGTGATCCAGGGCGTGAAGGTGGGCGAAAGTCCCGCGTGGCTGCGCCGACGGCTCAAAACCGCCGGCATCTCCTCGGTGAACAACGTGGTGGACGCGACCAACTACGTGATGCTGGAGTGCGGGCAGCCGCTGCACGCCTTCGACCTGGATCGCCTGGAAGGGCAGCGGATCGTGGTGCGCCGCCCCCATCAGGGCGAAACTCTGCTTGCGATCAACCACCGCACCTACGAGCTGGAGCCGTGGATGTGCGCCATTGCCGACGCCCGGCGCGTGGTGGGCCTGGGGGGGGTGATGGGCGGGGCCGAAACCGAAGTCTCCCCACAGACCACCAACCTGCTGATCGAAGCCGCCCGGTTCGATCCGGTCACCATTCGTAACACCGCCCGGCGGCTCAACCTGCACAGCCCTTCTTCGTATCGCTTCGAGCGGGGTCCTGATCCTCGGGGGGTGGATTGGGCCAGCCGCCGCTGCTGCGAGCTGATCCTGGAAGTGGCCGGCGGCACGCTGGCTCGCGGGGTGATCGCCGTGGGCGAGGAGCCGCCCCCGCAGCCGAAGATCACCCTGCGGCTGAGCCAGTTGCCGCGGGTGCTGGGGATCGAGGTGCCGCAACAGACCGTGGTGCGTATCCTGCGTGCCCTGGGCATGGAACCCAAGCTGCAAAACGGCACGGTGCAGGTGGTGGCCCCCAGCTGGCGGCGCGATCTGGAACGGGAGATCGACCTGGTGGAAGAAGTGGCCCGGCTCCACGGCTATGACAAGATACCCGAGGACGCCTCCGTGCCGCTGGCCCCGGTACGCACCTCGCCCCAGGAACAAGTCATCCAGCGGGTGCAGCAAGTGTTGGTGGCCGCTGGTTTTCACGAGGCGCTGACCCCCAGCGTGGTGGACGAGTCGCACTGGCGCTGGTGGCACCCGTGGACTTCCGAAGACCCGCTCTGCACGCAAACGCCGGTGCTGGGCCGGGCCAGGCTGCTGCGGCAAACCCTGGTGCCCAGCCTGCTGGACTGCTACGCCACCAACGAGAAGCTGGGCAACGAACAGGCGGAGCTGTTCGAGGTGGCCCGGGTCTATCTCCCCCAGCCCGGTTCGTTGCCCCAGGAGCCGCTGCTGCTGGCCCTGGTCAGCCAGCGGGATTATGCCTCGGTGCTGGGAGTGCTCCAGGGGCTGGTTCACTGCGTCACGGGCCAGCAGGAACTCACCGTGCGCCCGGCCGGCCAGGTGGTGCTTTCGTCCCGCTCGGCCCAGTTGTGGTTGGGGCAGGAGTTGCTGGGCTACCTGGGCCAGGTGACCCCCGAGGCGGCCAAGGCCCTGGACGTGCGGCGCGTGCCGGTGGTGGCCGAACTGCGGCTGGAGGTGCTGCTGCAGCAGGCCCGATTGGTGCCACGCTACACGCCGGTGCCCGACACCCCGGCCATGCGCTATGACGTCAACTACGTGGTGCCCAGCCGGACCACCTGGGCGCAGATCAAGCAGGTGGTGCAGCAAGCGGCCGGGGAGCTGCTGGAACGGCTCCAGTACCGCGAAACCTACCTCAACCAGCAGCTGGCCCAACAGGGGCGCAAAAAAGTGCTCTTTTCGCTGTGGTTCCGCGCCCCCGGGCGCACGCTTACCCACGACGAGGCCAACCGGCTCAAGGCGCAGATCGACCAGGCAGCCTTCCGGGAACTTCAGGCCCAGTTGGGCTGAGCTTTTCGCAAAGTGGCCGGCGGCCGTGCTGGCGGGGTCTCGTCGAGCACGCAGTTTTTCTGTAACGGCGGCGTTTGATTTTGGCCCGCAACCGCAAGTGTCAACTCGCGGAGTAAGTTCGTAAATCGACGTGATGTTGCCGATTTTCCTCCGGGAGCTGACGCTCCCGGCTCGCCCGCTGCGGCGGCACCGGATCAAGCGTCCATGTGACAGCTGGCTAAACACGTACTACGCCGGCGGCTGGCTGGCCTGCTAAAATTCCGGCATCAGTTCCTCTTCCACCGCCTGGCGGAAGCCCCAGCGGAAAAGATCGATCAGCAGCCGCAGCGCCGCTTCGTTCAGCTCCAGGCGATAGCGTTCCTTGCCGGGAGCGTACTCTCCGGAGAAGGAGATCAACGGGGAGGCATCTTCGGGAAGTAGTTTCAACAGTTCCTCGGTTTCTTCGTCGGGCTCCATCTGGTGGGCCATGCGGATCAGTTGGGCCAGGTTCAACTGGGCCTGAAGCACGTGGTCCACGAGAGCGGGTTTGCCGAGCCGGGGCGAGGCCAGGCGTCGGCGGAGCCGCTTTTCGGCCTCGGGACCGAAAACCAGGTACACGGCCCGGGGGCCAAGGGCCACGGCACCTTCAAGGTCGCTGCCCAGCAGTTCCTCCAGGTCTTCGTCCTCCACGGCGAAGCGGGCCAGCTTCCACTTGCTTTGGCCGATCACTTCGGTGCGGAACTGGGCCAGGGGTTCCAGAAACTGCTGAACCAGTTGCTGCACCTCTTGTTTCTCCGGGAGGGTCACTCCCAGCAGGAACCAGCTTTGCTGTTGTTCCACCTCCAAAGCTCCGCACACATCCAGCGTGCCGTCCAGAGTGATCTCCCGCATCAACTTCAGCAATTTCTCGGTCCACTGCACTTCCTGCTGATATTCCGGTGAGTCGGGGTCCGACTCGGCCAGCGCCCCAGCCTGTTGCCGGATGCGTTCCGGCGTGTCCAGCTCCAGGATCTCCTTGACCAGGAACTGGCGTGCTTGGGCATCCAGGAGGGTGGTGAAGGCGAAGTTCGCCGCGGCCTTGGGGGAGATAAATCCTTGATGCCGCGTGTGGCCCTTGCGGAACATCCCGGACCACTTGGCCCAGTAGCTTTCAGGAACAAGATCAATGGCCAATTCCAGTTGCCAGGCTCGTTTTTTGGCGTCCAGCGTGGCGCCCAGTGCGAGTCGGTCCAGGGAATCGACCACCTTGAAGAAGAACTCCAGCTCTTCTCGGGCCTGGTCGATTTTTTCCTGGGTAAGTTTTTCATTTTCCTCGGTGAGCCGCTGGAATACCCCCACTAGCATCCCCGTCTTCAGCCCCAGCCGCACCATCAGCGGCAACTGCTGGTAGCGGAGCTCCAGGGCCAGGTCGTACGCTTGGAGGGACTTAAGCCAGGGCTCGGGAGAAGCGGGGACCCGCTCCAACACCTCCTTGCGTCGGGCCAGCCAGAGCCACTTGGGGTCGGCCCGAAGGTAGAACCGCTGCTCGTTCAACCGGCAGTGGTAGAAGCGGGGCGAGTCGTCGTTTTCCGGTTCCAGGGGTCGCAGCTCCTCGGCAAACAGCTCCAGCAGTTTCACCAGTTTTTCCGCGTCCGAACAGGGGAGAAACACCATCTGCTCGACCTGGAACCCCCGGAACAACACCACCATCCCCCCAGCTCGGTCCCGATCCAGTCCTTGCAGCCCTTGCCCGGCGGTCACCAGGGCCAGCAGGGCCTCCACCTGCTGCGAAGCCTCGGGGTTTCCGGCCAGGCGGCCCAGGTAGTCGATGTCGTCCAGCAGGCCCTCGTAGCTGGGAAAGCGGACCACCAGGGCCGGTTCGGGCAGGGGCGGGGGGGCCTTGGGGGCCTGGCGGTTTTGAGCCGAGGTCTCTCCCCAGCCGCAGCACACCACCACAAACGCGACGACCCAGCAACGCAAGCACTTGCCCACTTTCTTGCCTCCTAGGCAAACGCGACGAGCTCCCCACCCTCGGCCCCGGAATCCGAACCGAGGGCATCCCACGATCCGACTCTCTTCCCCTCTTTTGCCCGGTGGCAGCCAAGCGGCAACCATCCAGGAGCGCAAAAAGGCTCCCTGCCTGCACCTCCCACCACCGGCGGGAAGAGCAGGCAGAGCCAAGCACGGCGTTTCTCGTTGTGGGAGTGCAACTTGATTAGAAGTCCGGCGGCGCTTCCCCCGGCAAGGCGCCGGGACCGCCCGGACCTTGGAACATCGTACCCAGCTGCACCAGCACCCGCACCAGGGCTTCGTCCACCTCCAGCCGCACCCGCTGCTTGGTGCCCTCGACGTCCACGAACAGCCGCAGTTGGGCTTTCTGATCCTGGGGCAGCGCGTCGGTGATGAGCACCAGGCCGGGATTGGGGGCGTGCTTCTGGATCAGGTCCAGCAGGGGGCGTACCGAGAAGACCACCTCTTCGTAGTGGGCGGCTTGCCGGGGGGGCTGCGTGCGGCTGGCCGCGATCCGTTGTTGCAACTGTTCCAGGGCCTTGGAGCCCAGGGCCAGGTAGCAGCCTTGCGGGCCGGTGGCCAGCACCAGCGAGGCGTCCTCACCGAACAGGGCGTCGAGTTGTTCATCTCCTCCGCCGAAGGGGATGCGGTGGTAGGTTACCCCGTCCTTGGAAGCGGCGTTGAACTGCACCGGCAACCCTTCGGCCTGGGCCTGTTCCAGGAATCCTTTCACCAGCTGTTC
This sequence comes from Planctomycetota bacterium, assembly GCA_026982835.1. GTDB lineage: Bacteria > Planctomycetota > Planctomycetia > Pirellulales > S012-138 > S012-138. The sequence continues at coordinate 8,277 of JALSGI010000758.1, forward strand.
CGCCTTGTGACCCGGCGGCAGGGCCGCGGCCAGGTTGGCAAAGAGCTTACCCTGCTGGTTTTCCACGGCCAGGGCCGCGTCGATCTTCCCCGACTTGATCATCGCCTCGAACAGGTTGGCCGCCTGCTCCAGCAGTTGCTTGGCCGCCTGAAAACTATCCTCGTCGGGAAATTCCTCCTTCTGCTGCTCAAAAAGGTCGAGCAAGGCCTGCTTCAGGGGCAGAAACTGCTGGAGAGCGTAGTCCTGACCGTCCTTGCCCATCGTAGCGGTCACCAGCATGCGGACCATCGCCTCCTGGGGCACGAAGGGGGCCATCCGCGTGGAGCCCACCTTGATGCTGGCCAGCACCCGGCCTAGTGCGCTCCCCGGGCTCATCTCCACTTCCAGGCCCAGGGCGAATTGCTTGTTCTGCTGGTCGATCTTCAGTCCCAGGGTGATTTCATCCAGCGACTTGAGCATCTCCTGGAGCTGCCGGAACTGCATCTGGGCCATCTGCCGCTGTTGCTCGTCGGCTCCCTCCAGTCCGGCTTGCATGCCCACCTGCAGCATGGCCACGATCTGCTGCCGCAGCTGCTGGGGGATGGCCTTCATGCGAAACCGCACGGCCAGGTCGTACTTTTGGGTCAGCTGGCCGATCCAGCCGCCGGGATCCTGAGGGAGTTTGCCCAGCAACCGGGCATTGGATGTGGTCCAGGTCCAGCCGTTTTGGCTTTTCACGTAAAGCGGACGCCCTCCTCCTGGAAGTCCTGCTTGAGGCAGCCGCAGGACCAGCACTCCCTGTTGCTGGGGGTCGGGTTGAAGTGGCAATTGGAACAGCTTGGCCACGGCGCCGGCATCGGCAATGGGCACAAACACCACAAACTCCGGCTCCTGGTGCCCCGGGGGAAAAAACACCACCGCCCCGCAGGGCTTGTCCTTGTCCAGCCCAGGAATCCCCTGCCCCTGGGTAAACTGGGCCAGCATCAGTTCGGCCATCTGCTTCAACTGGGGCTGCCCGGCCAGCTTGCCGAGGTAGTCCAGCCTGGCCATCACGGTGTTGTAGCTGGGGCCGGCGATGACCAGCATCGGGTCGGGCAGCTGGGCCTGCGCGGCCGAAGCGGCAAACAAGACCAAACACGCGGCAGTGACGAGACGAGTTGCGGTTTTCACGGTACGGACTCCTTAACAAAAACACCTGTGCCCCTTTGTTTCCCACACACCTTCCCCTTTGGGATATACCACAGGACCCTGGAAGACGTTTCGTCGCCGAAGGCCAAATCTTGCCGGAATTCGCTCCCCCTGTGGCCCGTGCCGGTTAATCTGCCTGGAGAGGGACGGTTTGGCAAGCCAAATTGCCCCAATTCCCGCAGGAAATCCGTCCGCTGCGGTGTTTTTGCCGGGCAAGGCCGGGGGGCTCGTTTTTCAGTCGGCTCCTTCGTTTCCGCCCAATGCTTGCCGCTGCCGCAGCGCCTCGTAAAGAATCACCGCGGCGGTGACCGACACGTTGAGCGAATCGACCTGGCCCTGCATGGGCAGCCGCACCCCCGGCACCTCTTCGCCCAGCCAGAGCGAGGAAAGCCCTTGGGCCTCGCTGCCCAGCACCACGGCCGCCGGGGCGGTCCAGTCCACCTGGGTATATTCCCGCGGGGCGTCCACCCGGGCCGCGTAGCAGGCCAGGTGGTGTTGTTGCAGGTAGTGCTTTACCTCCTGGCTGGTGGCCACCGCGCAGGGCATCGTGAGCACCGCCCCCAGGCTGGCATGGATCGCATGGGGATTGAACAGGTCGGTGCGCGGGTCGGCCAGCACCACCGCACTTGCCCCGGCCGCATCGGCCGAGCGAAATACGGCCCCCACGTTGCC
>JALSGI010000759.1 GCA_026982835.1 Planctomycetota bacterium
CCGGGCCAATGGGGACCGGAAGAGAGCAAGCGGTGGATCGCCCGCTGGGGCCACCAGTGGATGGACGTCTGTCCCGTGCTGGAATAGCCGCCGGAGGGGAAAACGATTTTGTTCCGCGGCCCTCAAGCCTTACAATCTATAATGTCGGTAGGTCCTATCCCCAGGCGATTCCGCCAGTAAGTTCTCCCGCATGGCCCCAGCCGAAGGAGTCTTCCAGGTGAACCGCGGCGCAGCTGTTGTGTGGAGCTTGCTGCTGGGGGCCGCAGCGGCGCTGCCGCCTGGAGCCGGGGCCGAGGAGCCGCTGTACGAGTTCCGGCTCAAAAACCAGGGCACGCTTCGCGGCCGCTGGCTGAACCGGGACCAGCTCCCCCGCACCACCTACGTCATCGAGCCGGTCAAGGGGGGCCGCGTGGTGCTGGCCCGGGAACAAGTGGAAAAAGTGGTGGCGGTGCCGGCCAAGCTGCTGGAATACGAACGGCGGCGGGAACAATGCCCCGATACCGTCGAAGGCCATCTGCAACTGGCCCGCTGGTGCCTCCAGAACGGGCTGCGAGCCCAACGCCTCGCGCATCTGAAGCGGATCATCCAGCTGGACCCGGACCACCGCGAGGCCCGGCGGGGCCTGGGCTACGTGTTCGACAAGCGGCAGGAGAAGTGGGTCCTCCACGAAGAGATGATGCTTCGCCGGGGATTCGTCAAAGTGGGCGGGCGATGGATGCTGCCCCAGGAAGTGCAGCTGCGGGAAGAACGCCGCAAGCGGGAGTTGGCCGAAAAGCAGTGGATCCGCACCGTGCTTCGCTGGCACCGGATGCTGGACTCCCCCCGCCGACGCCAGGAAGCGGTGCGCAACTTCCGCTCGCTGAAAGACCCCCACGCGGTCCGCGCCCTGGGAGAGCTGATCCACCCCCGGAAAGAACGCCGCCCCTGGGTACGGCTGCTGCTGGTAGAAGCGCTGGCCGGGATCAACTCCCCCGGCGCCCGGGCGCTTCTGGCCCAGGTGGCCTTGTTCGATCCGGAGGAAGAAGTCTGGCTTTCGGCCGTGGAACGCCTGGCCCAACAGCCCGACCCCCAGGTGGTCAAGATGTTCATCAAGCATCTCAAACACCCGGCCAACCCGGTCATCAACCGGGCGGCCACGGCCCTGGGCGCCCTGGAGGACCCCTCGGCCATCGGCCCGCTGATCGAGTCGCTGATCACCGTGCACACCTACCGCTATCGCCTGCCGGTGCCGGAGTACCGCTATAGCTTCGGACGGTCGGCGGCCGGTTCTTCGTTTTCCGGGGCCACCGGCTCCCCGGAGCGCGTGGAGCGGTATGTGTTTCGCAACGAGGCGGTGCGCAACGCCTTGATAAAGCTCACCGGGGTCAACTTCGACTACAACCTGCAGGCCTGGCAGCAGTGGTACGCCGCCCATCGCCGCACGCAGGTGG
>JALSGI010000760.1 GCA_026982835.1 Planctomycetota bacterium
AGCTTGCCAACGGCTATGCCGGCTACTTGCCCACCACGGAGCAGCATGCCCTGGGGGGGTATGAGACCTGGCGGGCCAAGAGCAGTTTCCTGGAAGTAGAGGCGGATCGCAAAATCCTGGCCGTGGTGAAGCGGCTGTTGCAGCAGGTGGCTGGGTCCTGATCGCCTCGGGGACCGGTGGAGTTCGTCCCGTAAGGGAGAAGGACGCTGACTATCAGCACGAGGGGATTTTTTCATGGCCAAGCAGCTTCGCGTGGGAGCAGCGGCGGCTTGTATCACGCCGCCGCTAGGGTGTTCGATTGCCGGTAGCATGCAGCCGCGGTTCGCCCGGCACGTGCACGACGACACACACGCCAAGTGTCTGGTGCTGGACAACGGGCAGACGCGTGTGGCCTTCGTGCTCACCGACACGGTGAACATCCCCCGCGAAGTCTGCGACCAGGCCAAACAAATGGCCGCCCAACACGCCGACATCCCCCCCGAACACATCCTCATCGCCGCCACGCACACGCATAGCTCGGCCCGAATGACCCCCACCTTCCAGGGCGAGCCGGATCCGAAGTACCTGGACTTCGTCACTGGCCGCATCGCCGATGGGATTCGCTGCGCGGTGAACAACCTGGAGCGGGCCGAGGTGGGCTGGGCCGTGGGCCGGGAACCCACCCAGGTGCACAATCGCCGCTGGTTCGTCAAGGACCAGCGGCTGCTGCGCAACCCCTTCGGCCAACGGGACCGGGTGCGGATGAACCCACCCCGCGGTCACCGCGCCCTGGTCAAACCGGCCGGACCCACCGACCCGGAAGTCCCGGTGATCTACGCCCGCAGCACCTCCGGTCGCCCCCTGGCCCTGCTGGCCAACTACTCGCTGCACTACGTGGGGGGGACGGGTGCGGGCCACATCTCGGCCGACTACTTCGGCATGTTCGCCCAGCGGATGCAGTACCTGCTGGGGGCCGATCACCTGGACCCGGCGTTTGTGGGCATCATGAGCAACGGCACCAGCGGGGACATCAACAACATCGACTTCACCCGCCGCACCCCACGCAGCGCCCCCTATGTGCAGATGCGTCGGGTGGCCTACCTGGTGGCCGACGCGGCGTGGCAGGCGATGCGGGGGATGGAGTTTCAGTCGTGGTTTCCGATCTCTGTGGCGCAGCAGCCCTTGGTGCTGAAGCGTCGTTTGCCCACGGGGGCGGAGGTGGACCGTGCCCGGGCGATTCTGGCCCGCAGCAGCGGCCCTCCTTATCGGACGCGGGAGGAGATCTACGCCCACGAGACGGTGCAGATGGCCGATTGGCCGGAGACGATCGAGATTCTGCTGCAGGTGATCCGCTTAGGCTCGTTGGCGGTGGTGGCGATCCCCTGCGAGGTGTTTGTGGAGATTGGTTTGAAGATCAAGCGGGAGAGTCCCTTCAAGCCGACCTTCACCAT
>JALSGI010000761.1 GCA_026982835.1 Planctomycetota bacterium
CCACTTGGCGAATCCTGCTCCATCCATGGACCCCCAACAACCCTCTTCGCCCCCAGGCAAGGCCGGAGTTTCTGAACCGTCGGCGGCGGTGCGCACGGTGGTCAGTTTTTTGCTCTTTGCCCACTTGTTTTCTTTGCTGTTGAGCTGGGGCATGTGGCGGCTCAGTTCCCCTGTGCGGCAGGCCCTGCGGCGCTTTCCCGGTTTTTACTTGCAGCTGCTGGCCATGGACGTTGCCCCGGACTCGGGACTGGTTCGGCTGCCCACCGGCGAGTTGTATCCCAGTGGGCGGGTGCTGCCCAAAAGTCGCCGCGCCCTCTGGCACCTGACCCATGCCGACGCCCTGGATGTGGATCACTTTATCGTGCTTCGGGACGATCAGGGACGGGAAGTGCGCTGGCCCAACCCGCAGCTCCACGGAGCCCGCTATCGCCGTTACCAGATGCTGGCCTGGGAGATGGGACGCCTGGCCGGGATCGAAGACGTGGAGAACGTGCTGCCGGCCGCGCTGGCCCGAGGAATGCTCCAGGATGCCGGCATGCAAGAGGCCACGTTGGAATGCCGCCGATTGCTGCTGCGTGCCCCGGAGGAAGCACGCAGCAACGACCCGGAACAAAACGACCCCTACGGCCAGTCGCGCTGGGTGACCGTGTACCGAGCCCGCATCTGGATCGAAAAAAACCAGGTGCGGCTGCTGAAACTGGAAAGCCGGCAAGAGAGCTCCGGCCCGGTAAACCTGCCCCGGACCTCCACGAATTCTCCCCGTAACTCCAACCGGGACGATTCCCCATGATTGGCTCCCTTGCCCAGAGCGTATCGGGATATTTTCAGCAGATGTCGCAGTGCGTGGGCCAGGGGTGGAACCGCTTCTGGTACCAGCCTTCCAGCCCGGCTCCCTTGGCTCTCCTGCGCATCGGCGTGGCCCTGATGGCCATCTACTACGTGGCCTCCTTCACGCCCGACCTGCAGCGGTGGTTCGGGCCGCAGGGATGGTTCGCCCCTTACCAACAGACGAGCTCCTCCTGGACCGATGCCATGGCTCAGTGGCTGTCGGTGCAGTTTCCCGTCGGGGAAACCCTTTATTCCTTCGACGATGTGGCCCAGCCGCCCCTCCCCCCGCTGTACCGGCTCTCCTACCTCACCTACGCCTCCCGTGCCTGGGAGCTGTGGGTGTTGCACGCCGCGGGGCTGCTGGTGCTGGTGTTGTTTGCCCTGGGCTGGAAGACGCGCTGGATGGGCGTGCTGGGCCTGGTGGTAGTGCTGGCTTACCTGCATCGGGCCCCGCTGCTCAACTCCCAACTGGAGCCGGTGCTGGCCATGTTGATGTTCTACCTGGCCTTGTCTCCTTGTGGGGCCTGCTGGAGCCTGGACCGGTGGCTGGCCCGGAAAAAAGCCCCGGAACAACCACCCGCCGAAAACCCTTGCCGCCGCT
>JALSGI010000762.1 GCA_026982835.1 Planctomycetota bacterium
GAAGTGCTGGGGGCGGCGGACATTTTCATCGGGGTCAACGCGCTGGACTACAGCGGCTACCCGGACTGCCGCCCGGAGTACATCCAGGCCTTCCAGCACCTGGCCCGCCTGGCCACCAAGGCGGGGGTGGAAGGCCGGGGAGTGACCATCCACACGCCGTTGATCCACATGACCAAGGCCCAGATCATCCAGACCGGCACCCGACTGGGCGTGGACTACCGGCTCACTTCCAGTTGCTACGATCCGGCCCCCGAGGGCGTGGCCTGCGGGGAGTGCGACGCCTGCCGCTTGCGGCTGCGGGGGTTCGCCCAGGCGGGGCTGGTGGATCCGATCCCCTACGCTGCCGGGGTGCCGCGTCCGGACCGGGATGCGGCCTCCTGCACTTGAGGCTAGCCGCGGCCATGGCCTACGCGATCAAAGAGATGCATTACACCATCCAGGGCGAAGGCTACCACGCCGGGGCGCCGATCGTGCTGGTGCGCTTCAGCGGCTGCAACCTGTGGAGCGGCCGCGAGGAGGATCGCCACCAGGCGGTGTGTCGCTTCTGCGATACCGACTTTTGGGGCACCGACGGCCCGGGCGGGGGAAGCTACGCTACGGCCGAGCAGTTGGCCCAGGCCATCCAGCGGCTCTGGCCCCCGCAGGCCACCCCGGAAGCCCGAAAACGCGTGCTCTGCACCGGCGGGGAGCCGCTGCTGCAACTGGACACCCCGCTACTGGAGGCCCTGCACGCCCGCGGCTTCACCATCCACCTGGAAACCAACGGCACGCTGCCCGTGCCCCCGGAAGTGGACTGGGTCTGCGTCAGCCCCAAGGCCGGTGCCCCGCTGGTGCAGCGGCACGGGGACGAGCTGAAGCTGGTGTTTCCCCAAGCCGGGCTGGACCCGGAAGAGCTACTGCGGCTGGATTTTTCCCACTTTTATTTGCAACCGATGGACGGCCCCCGCTACGCGGAAAATCTCCGGGCTACGGCCCGCTACTGCCTGGAGCATCCCCGTTGGCGGGTCAGCTTGCAGGTGCACAAGCTGCTGGGACTGCCATAAGGAGGGGAAGCAGGCGGGAACTTGAGACAAGCGGAGTGCGTCTCACCAGGGGCGAGGGTTTCTTTTACTGCTCCACCTGGAAAAGGAAGCACACCGATGCGGCGTTCACACAGTTGGAAATGGGTGCTGTGGGAGCTGGCCGTACTGCTGGCCGTTGCCGGGTGCGGGAGCAGCCAGCCTCCGGTGGAGCCGAATCCCCCCCGGCCCAGGGGACCGCAAAAACACCCCGGCCTGCTGGAAAAGTACCGCAATCCGGTCCGGCAACTGGAGCAGCTGGGGGCGGTGGTGGTCGTTGAGGAAGGCGTGCCGGTGGAGGTGGATGCGGGGGCTGCGGGCGTCAAGCTAGCGAATCTGGACCGGGTGCTCAAGCTGCTGCTGCAACTGGACACTCTGCGGCGACTCTACCTGACCGAACAGCGCCTCCACGGACGCCAACTGGAGCCGCTGGCCCAGTTGCCCCAACTGGAGTCGCTCAACCTGGACGGGGTCATGGGACTCTCCGACGGGGACCTGGACTCCTTGGCCAAACTGAAACAATTGAAAGTGCTCACGCTGCGAGGCACCGACGTTTCGGCCGAGGGCGTGGCCCGGTTGCGCAAGGCCTGCCCGGAGCTGTTGGTGACGTATTGATCCCTTTGCTCCCGGCACCTTCCCGGTAAGGGGCCTTGGGCGAAGCGAGTCGTCGGGAATCAGATGGCCGGGGAGGTGAGCTCCCCCGGAACGAGGATCACTTGTCCCCTTCGGAGGAGTGGCCGAACATCTGGTCCACGGGGTTTCCCCCGGTGGGTGCCGGTCCGGGGGAGGGGTTGGGTTGGTCCTCCAGCAAGGGGAACTGGGGCATGAACTGCTCGGGGACTTCGGCCGTGAGAGCATCCAGCGCCTCAGGCCGGATGCGCACTTCGGCCTGCTGGTACCAGCGGAAGCCGGTTCCGGCGGGGATCAGGTGCCCCAGGATCACGTTCTCCTTCAGCCCCACCAGGTAATCCACCTTGCTAGCCAGGGCCGCTTCGGTGAGCACCCGGGTGGTTTCCTGGAAGCTGGCCGCGGAGATGAAGCTGTCGCTCTGCACGGCCGCCTTGGTGATGCCCAACAGCTGGGGGCTGCAGGTGGCCGGCTTGGGCTTTTCGCCGGTGGCCGGCTTGCCCCCCATGGCCTCCACCTGGGCGTTGACCCGCTCAAATTCGCTGTGGGGCACGATGGAACCTGGCTCGAAGTGGGTGTCTCCCTTGTCCTTGATCTTCACGCACTTGGCCAGCTCTTCGTTGGCCTGATTGAAGCGGAACTTGTCGATCATCGTGCCGGGAAGCAACTTGGTATCTCCGGCGTCTTCCACGCGGACCTTTCGAATCATCTGGGCCACGATGATCTCCACGTGCTTGTCGTTGATGTTGACGTTTTGGGCGCGATAGACGCTTTGGATTTCGTTGACCAGGTACTCTTGCACCCGCTCGGGTCCGGAGATGCGGAGGATGTCGTGCGGCACCAGGGGGCCGCCACACAGGGGTTCCCCGGCCCGCACCCGATCCCCGGTCCGGCCTCGGGGCGACTTGCTCAACGGTACCCAGTGGGGGCGTTCTTCTCCGTTTTCGGTAACGATGATCACTTTGCGGCGCCCGCGCTGTTTTTCATCCGTGATCTTTATCACGCCGTCCACCTCGGCAATCACGGCGGGGTTTTTGGGCTTGCGGGCTTCGAAGATTTCGGTCACCCGGGGCAGCCCGCCGGTGATGTCCTGGGTTCCGCGGGCTTCGCGGGGAGTTTTGGCCAGCAGGCGGCCTGCCTTGACGTGTTCTCCCTCTTCCACCTCGACGGTGGCTTTTTCGGGCAAGTAGCAGATTTCCAGCGTATTGCCGTTGGCATCCTTGATGGCAATCTGAGGGTGCTTGCTACCGCGGTGTTCCCGGACGATTCGCCGGGTGCGGCCCGTCCGCCGATCCTTCTCGGTCCGCACGGTTTCGTCGTCCAGGTCCACGAAATGGACCGTGCCATCTACCTCGGCCAGGATGGGGACGCTGTGGGGGTCCCATTCGCAGAGCTTGGTCCCCTTTTTCACTTCCTGACCTTCCTGCACGTAGAGCAGAGCTCCGGTGGGCACTTCGTACCGATCCAGTTCGCGTCCTCGGGAGTCGGTCACGATGATCTCCCCGTTGCGGGAGAGCACGACCGTCTTCCCCTCCTCGTTCTTCACGGCATTGAGCCGGTTGAACTTGACCACTCCGTCGCGGCGGGCCGTCACGTGGCTGGATTCCACCCCGCGGACGGCCATTCCGCCGATGTGGAAGGTCCGCATGGTCAGCTGCGTACCCGGCTCACCGATACTCTGGGCCGCGATGATCCCCACGGCCATCCCTTCCTCCACCAGCGCGCCGGTGGAGAGGTCCATCCCGTAGCACAGCGCGCACACGCCCAGGGGAGCCTCGCAGGTCATGGGGCTGCGAACCTGGAACTTCTGCAGCCCCAACTCTTGGATCTTCTTGGCCGCCTCGCGGGTAATCAGTTCGTTTTCGCGGACGATCACCTCATCATGGACCGGGTCCACCACATTGACCCGGCTCACCCGACCGTAAATGGCATCGGCCAGGGTGACCACGACTTTGTCCCCGCGGAAAATAGCCGTTTTGGTCACACCGCGGGTGGTGCCACAGTCGCGCATGGTGACCACGACGTTCTGGGCCACGTCGGCCAGCTTGCGGGTCAGGTAGCCGGAGTCGGCCGTCTTCAGGGCCGTATCGGCCAGCCCTTTTCGTGCCCCGTGGGTGGAGCTGAAGTACTCCAGCACCCGCAGCCCCTCCCGGAAGTTGGCCTTGATGGGTGTCTCAATGATCTTACCCGAGGGCTTGGCCATCAGTCCCCGCATCCCGGCCAGCTGCCGCACCTGGTCGATGTTCCCCCGGGCCCCCGACTCGCTCATCAGGAAGATGGGGTTCACGTAGCCTGGATACCGCTGGTCGTTGCGCAGCACTTCGCGCATGTCGCGCGTGATTCGGTCCCGAGCATGCGTCCAGGCGTCCACCACTTTGTTGTACCGTTCCGCGTCGGTCAGATCGCCTCGCTCAAACGCCTTTTGGAGCTTGTTTACTTCCTTTTCCGTGGCGGCGATGACCTTGGGCTTGGAGGGAGGAACCAGCAGGTCGTCGGTGGCAAAGCTCAGCCCGCTCAGCGTGGCCCAGTGGAACCCCAGCCGGTTCATCCGGTCCAGCAACTCGATGGTAGCCTTGCGGCCCAGCATCTCGTAGCAGTCCGAAATCACCCGGCTCAAGGCGCTGGATTTCATCACCACGTTGTAGAAAGGCATCCGCTCGTCCAGCACGCGATTGAACAGCACCCGGCCCACCGTGGTTTCAATTACGGCGCCGGGGCGGCTGGTTTCACCGTGTTGGTCCCGGCATCCCCGATGCGGCGGGAGCTTGAGTCTGATTCGGGCATGGGTATCCACCTTGCCCAGGCTGTGAGCCAGCTCCACCTCGTCGAAGGTGGCAAAGGCCATCCCCTCCCCTTTGCGGTCGGGCAGTTCCAGGGTCATGTAGTAGCAGCCCATCACCATGTCCTGCGAAGCGCTGATGATCGGAGCGCCGTTGGCTGGGCTGAAGATGTTGTGGGTGGAGATCATCAAGGTGTAGGCTTCCACCTGGGCTTCGATCGACAGGGGCAGGTGGACGGCCATCTGGTCGCCGTCGAAGTCGGCGTTGAATCCCTTGCACACCAGCGGGTGCAGCTGGATGGCGTTCCCCTCCACCAGCACCGGCTCGAAAGCCTGGATGCCCATCCGGTGCAGCGTCGGCGCCCGGTTCAACAGCACCGGGTGGTTGCGGATCACTTCCTCCAGGATGTTCCACACTTCCGCGTCGCGCCGTTCCAGCATCTTCTTGGCGCTTTTGATCGTGTCGGCATGCCGCAGCTCCTTCAGGCGGCGGATGATAAACGGCTGGTACAACTCCAGGGCGATCCGCTTGGGCAGCCCGCACTGGTGCAGCAAGAGACTGGGACCGACGACGATCACGCTGCGGGCCGAGTAGTCCACACGCTTGCCCAGCAGGTTCTCCCGGAAACGTCCCTGCTTCCCCTTGATCATGTCGGTGAGGGACTTCAGCGGGCGGTTGCTGGAGCCTTGCACGGGTCGCTTGCAGCGGCCGTTGTCGAACAGGGCGTCCACGGCCTGTTGCAGCATTCGCTTTTCGTTGCGGATGATGACCTCGGGAGCGTTGAGGTCCTTGAGTTTCTTCAGGCGGTTGTTGCGGTTGATGATCCGCCGGTACAGGTCGTTCAAGTCGCTGGTGGCAAAGCGGCCGCTCTCCAGCAGCACCAGGGGGCGCAAGTCGGGCGGGATCACAGGGATCACGTCCAGCACCATCCACTCCGGCTTGTTGTCGCTGTCGCGGATGGCTTCCACCAGCTTGAGCCGGTTGACCAGCTCGTTTTTGCGTTGTTTGGAGGAGTCGCGGGCCAGCTGCTCGCGCAGTTCCTGGGAGAGCTGGACCAGGTCCAGCTTCTGCAGCAGCTTGCGAATGGCTTCGGCCCCCATGGCCGCCTCGAAGCTCCCCGGCCCGTAGTCCTGACGCGCCTGGCGATATGCCTCCTCGGTGAGCAACTCTTTTTCCTTCAGCGGCGTCTCGCCCGGATCGATGACCACGTAGTCCTGGAAGTAGATCACTTTTTCCAGGCTGCTGGTCTTCATCTCCAGCAGGTTGCCCAGGCGGCTGGGCATGGCCTTGAAGAACCAGATGTGCACCACGGGGGCGGCCAGCTCGATGTGGCCCATCCGCTTCCGCCGCACGCGGCTGTGGGTGATCTTCACCCCGCAGCGGTCGCACATCATCCCCTTGTACTTCATCCCCCGGTAGTGACCGCAGGAGCATTCCCAGTCTTTTTCCGGGCCGAAGATGCGCTCGCAGAACAAGCCTTCTTTTTCGGGCTTGTAGGAGCGGTAGTTGATCGTTTCGGGCTTTTTGACTTCTCCGAAGGACCAGCTTCGGATGTCCTGCGGCCGGGCCAGGGAGATCTTCACGGCCGCATAGTCGTTGACGCGTTCGTAAGTGCTTTCACCGGTGGACACCGCAGGGGCTCCTTTCGATCCGGGGAAAAGAACCGGAACCAGCTCCGTTCCGGAAAACGCACCGTTTATGGCTGGTGCCGGGCACGGCCGCCTTCCCGCACAGGGGGACGACTACACCCGGCGCTTGATCAACTGCATGTTCAGCGCCAGTCCGCGTATCTCGTTGACCAGCACGTCGAAGCTGGCCGGCGTGCCGGCCTCCAGGGTGTTCTCGCCCTTGACCATCGACTCGTAAATCTTGGTCCGCCCTTCCACGTCGTCGCTCTTGACCGTGAGCAATTCCTGCAAAATGTAGGCCGCCCCGTAAGCCTCCAAGGCCCACACCTCCATCTCCCCGAACCGCTGACCGCCGTAGCGGGCCTTGCCCCCCAGGGGTTGCTGGGTAATCAGGGAGTAGGGGCCGGTGGATCGGGCATGCACCTTGTCGTCCACCAGGTGGTGCAGCTTCATCATGTAGATGTAGCCCACGGTCACCTTCTGTTCGAACGGCTCGCCGGTGCGGCCGTCGTAGAGGGTGACCTTGCCGTTTTCGGGCAGGCCGGCCTCTTTGAGGCACTTGTGGATGTCCTCCTCGGTGGCCCCGGCGAACACGGGACTGATGGCCTGGTAGCCCATCTTGGCCGCCGCCCAGCCCAGGTGGGTCTCCAGAATCTGGCCCACGTTCATCCGGCTGGGCACGCCCAAGGGGTTAAGCAGAATCTGTAGCGGAGTGCCGTCTTCCAAAAAGGGCATGTCCTCCCGGGGCAGGATCTTGGCCACCACCCCCTTGTTGCCGTGACGCCCGGCCATCTTGTCCCCCACGGAAATGACCCGCTTGGTGGCCACATAGACCTTGACCATTTGCAGCACGCCGCTGGGGAGCTCGTCGCCGCGTTTCATCTTGTTCAGTGCCCGGTCGGCCTGGTCGATGGCCTCTTCCACCAGGGGCCAGCGGCGACGGTAAATCTTGTGGACCTCGTCCTGTTTTTCCTTGCTGCGGATGGTGATCCACTTTTCCTGGAAGGTGCGGGCCTGCTCGGCCACGAACTTGTCGTCCTGGTCCGCACCGGCCAGGGGATTGCCCTCGGGGTCTTTGAGCTTCCGCCCCAGGGCCCTCTCCATCTCGCGGACCATTTCGCGGAACTGTTCGGCGATCCGCCGGTTCCCTTCGGCCTGGATGCGTTTGAGCTCCTTGTTGAACTTCTCCCGCTCCTTGTCGCTGAGGCTGGTCTGCCGGGAGAACTTCTCGGTGGCAATGACGATCCCCTCGATGCCGGCGGGCACTTCCAGGGAATCGTTTTTCACGTCCTCTCCGGCCCGGCCGAAGATGGCATGCAGCAGCTTCTCCTCGGGGGTCAGCTCCGTTTTGCTCTTGGGGGAGACCTTGCCCACCAGGATGTCCCCGTGGCGGACGTAGGTACCCACCCGCACGATGCCGTCCTCGTCCAGGTTCCGCAGCGCCTTGTCGCTCACATTGGGGATGTCGCGGGTGAATTCCTCGCGGCCCAACCGCGTCTCCCGCACCTCGCAATCGAAGTCCTCGATGTGGATCGAGGTGTAGATGTCGTCCTTGACCAGGTCCTCGCTGATGACAATGGCGTCCTCGAAGTTGTATCCCTCCCAGGACATGAAGCCCACCAGCACGTTCCGTCCCAGGGCCAGTTGCCCTTGGTAGGTGGCCGCCCCGTCGGCGATGATCTGGCCTTCCTCCACCCGTTGGCCCACCTGGACGATGGGCTTCTGGTTGTTGCAGGTGCGCTCGTTCAGTCCGACGAACTTCTTCAAGTGATACACGTCGGTGGAGCGGCCGGTGGAGATCTCGATCCGCATGGCGTCCACGTAGGTGACCTTGCCGGCGCGGCGGGCGCGGACCACCATGCTGGTGTGCTTGGCCACCTCGCGCTCCAGCCCGGTGGCCACCACCGGCGGCTCGGTCACCAGCAGCGGCACCGCCTGCCGCTGCATGTTCGAGCCCATCAACGCCCGGTTCGCGTCGTCGTGTTCCAAAAAGGGGATCAACCCGGCCGAAACCCCCACCATCTGCGAAGGGGCCACGTCGATGTATTCCACTTCCTCGGGAGCCACCGTGGTGAAATCGGCCCGGTAACGCACCGTCACCTGCGGCCCTTTGAGCTTGCCTTTTTCGATGGGCGTGTCGGCGGGGGCGACGTAGGCTTGGGCCTCCTCGTCGGCCCGAAGCCACACCACCTCGTCGGTCACCCTTCCCTTCTTCACCCGGCGGTAGGGGGTAATCAGAAACCCGAACTCGTCCACGCTGGCGTAAATGGCCAGCGAGGAGATGAGGCCGATGTTGGTTCCTTCGGGTGTTTCGATGGGGCAGATGCGTCCGTAGTGGGAGATGTGCACGTCGCGCACTTCGAACCCGGCCCGCTTGCGGTTCAATCCCCCCGGCCCCAGGGCCGAAAGCCGTCGCTCGTGGGTGAGCATGGACAGGGGGTTGGTCTGGTCCACCACCTGGGACAGCTCCCCGCGGCCGAAAAAGTAGTCGATGGCCGAGGAGATGCTTTTGGGATTGATGAGGGCCTTGGGCGTGATCTCGTTGGCGCTTTTGGAGCTCATCCGCTCCTGGACGGTGCGGCGGAGCTTGAGGAACCCCTTGCGCAGCTCCTCGCAGGCCAGCTCGTCGATGGTGCGCACGCGGCGGTTGCCCAGGTGGTCGATATCATCGACCATCGCGGCTTCGTCCTTGGCCCGCAGCCGCAGCAGGTACTTGATCGACTCGACCAGGTCTTCGGGCCGCAGGGTCATCTCGTCGAGGGAGACTCCGTGCTGCAGCTTGCGGTTGATACGGAAGCGGCCCACCCGCCCCAGGCGGTAGCGGTTGACGTCGTAAAACTTCTCGTGGAACAGGATCTTGGCCTTTTCCAGGTTGGCGGGGTTTCCGGGACGGAGGCGCTGGTAGATTTTCATCAGCGCCTCCTCGTGGCACTGGGTGGTGTCCTCGGCCAGGCTGTTCAGCAGGATGGGATCACCGGGGGCATCCATCACCTCCACGCTCTTGAGCCCGGAAGTGCAAATGACCTCCGCCGCGCTGCGGGAGATTTTCTCCCCGGACTCCACGATCACCTTGCCGGCCTGCTCGTGCTTGGGCGGATAAACAATGTCGGTGACGGCGATGGTCCCCTCGATCTTGGAGGCGCTGCGGGCGTTGACGATTTTCTCTTTTCGGGTGGGGTAAAAGGCCCGCAGCAGGTCCTCGTTGAGGCTCAGCTTGGGGTCCATGGCCCGCAGCAATGTCATGGCCGAGAACTTGCCGCTTTGGTCGATGCGGACCTGCAGCGTGTCCTTTTTACTCACCACCAGCTCGATCCAGCTCCCCCGTTCGGGGATCACACGGCAGGAGTGCAGCTCGCGGTCCCCCTCGCGCTCCACGACGAAGTCGATTCCCGGACTGCGATGCAACTGGCTCACGACCACCCGCTCGGCCCCGTTGATGATGAACTCCCCGCCGCCGAGCATGATGGGGATCTCGCCCAGGAAAACCCGCTCATCGACCGCCTCTTCCCCTTGGGGCGTCTTTTTGACTACGCGGAGCATCACGTGCAAGGGACGCCCGTAGGTGAGACCCAGCTGGCGGCATTCTTCGGGCTCGAAGCGAGGCTTTCCCAGTTCGTAGTAGAGGTATTCCAGTCGGGCCTGCTTGTCGTAGCTTTCAATGGGGAAGGTTTCCCGCAGGACGCTCTCCAGGCCGATATCCTGGCGTTTTCGCGGGGGGACATCTTCCTGGAGGAAGCGGCGGTAGCTTTCGGTCTGGATTTGGGTCAGGTCGGGGATTTCCTGGATGTAAGGGGTTTGGGAAAAATCCCGCACCTCGTGCAACGCCAGCCGACGGACAGCGGAAGTCGCCATGAGCAGTCCCTATCTCTCCTGGGGGCGAAACAGGCCCTTGGGGCCTTGCAAGCATCTCCAGCAGACTGTTTGAGGTGGGGCATCCGCAGAACCTGGAAGCTTCTCCCGGCGCAGGCGCAAACCCGACCCCGGACGAGGCCGGCTTGCCAACATACCAGCAG
>JALSGI010000763.1 GCA_026982835.1 Planctomycetota bacterium
GGCCACGCCCCGGCCCCGGCGAGCCTGCTCAAGCGGCACGCCGCTGGGCACATTCTGCACCCAGAGCGGCTGGGCATCCTCGGCCCGAGCCAGTAAGCCTACCCGCACGATGGGTATTGTGCGCCCGGGCCGCACCAGCAACGGCACGGTGGCTTTTTGGCCGGGGGCCAGCTTGATGGGCTTGCCGGCCACCACGCGGCCCAGCGTGTGGTCCGGGTCGCTCACTTCGGCAAAGACGTATCCGGCCAGTGGCTCCTCCCCGGCGGTAAGCTCCACCCGCAGGGGAGCCCAGTAGCCCACGCGATAGTGGCCCTCAAAGCCCAAGAAAACTCGCAGCTGCGGTTCCGCGGCGCTGGCCCGGCCAAGAGCCGACACCACGGCCGCCACTACCAGCGGCCAGGTGATCGCACGTGCAAAGCGGCGGTGGTTGGAGCTTGGCTTGCAGGGGGCCACCATCAAGGTTTTTCCTCGTCGCTGCAAGTACATTCCCAGTGGCCACAGCCCGGGCAGCCTTGCCCGTACTTTTCCAGGATCGCCTGGGTCAGGTCCACGCCCACCACGTTGGCGATCGTGGTAAGCCAGGCCAGCACGTCGGCAAACTCCTCCCGCTGTTGCTCTGCGGTGCCGCTGCGCAAGGCGGCGGCCAGCTCGCCCACTTCCTCGATCAGCCACATGAACGTGCCATCCACGCCGCGCTGGATGTCCTTCTCCACGTACATCCGCCGGATCAGCTCCTGGAACTGGCGCAGCGTGACCTCTTGCCTCTGCGGCTCCGGGGCGGGGGAGGGGGACGTGGCAGGAGTTGCCGGCTCGGAACGTCGAGTGTCACTCATCGCGCGTGCGGCCACCAGGGGACGAAGGGCTCGATTGTGGAAGCGATTGCCACAGCTTCTTCGCCTCCGGCGGGGGCTGGGGCAACTGGAGCAACCGCTGGAGCACCCGGCGGGCCTGGGCCCAACGTTTCAGTTGCACCAGGGAGCGGGCCAGTTCCAACTGGGCCTGAGGGTCGCGCGGCTCCAGCCGCGCCACGGCTTCCCAGGCAAACGCCGCCTGCGACCACCGGCCGGCCCCGGCCGCGGCACGGCCCACCAAACGCCACCCCAGGCTATCCTTTACGTTAATCCGCACCGCCTGGTTTGCCCAGGCCAGCGCTTCCCGGAAACGCCCTTGCTGCAGGGCCAGTTGGGCCAGTTTTTTGCGGATCACCGCGTTGTCGCTTTCCATCTCGGCCAGATGCCGAAGCACCCCTTGCAGTTTCTGCGGCTGGTTCTGTTTCAGGTAAATGCCTGCCAGGGCCTTGAGCCAGCGAGTCTCCAGCGGCTGGGCCTGGTGGGCCAGGCGGTAAAGCTCCTCGGCCCGGTCCAGACGCCCCCCTTTCACCTCCAACGCGGCCAACAGGGCCACCACGCGGGGATGGGGTTTTTGGCG
>JALSGI010000764.1 GCA_026982835.1 Planctomycetota bacterium
CAACCAGATGCTGGCCCTGCTCAAGCAAGGCAAAAAGTTCAAAAACCCCAACAGCGACACCTGGGTGCTCCGCCCGGCCGATGCCACCGTGGGCAGCCAACTGGAACGGCTGCGCAAAAAAGCCAAAAGGTACCTGCAACGGGTGGTGGACGAACACCCGGGCACGCCTTGGGCCGTGCTGGCCCAGATGGAACTGGACACCCCCATCGGCTGGGAGTGGACCGAGGCCCACACCGGCGTCCGTCAGCGGCGCGAGCGTGCTGGGAACAACAACAATAACGCCAACCCGCGCGACCGCCTCCGCCGGTTGCAAAAACGAAAACCGCGTCGGAAGATCAAGCTGTAACACCGGAAAGCGGCAAGGATCGGAACCCGTCCCTGACACCAGCTCAACCGCCCGGCCAAACCCCTGCGTGCCGGGAAGAATCGCAGTAGGGGATTTCGCAAGTCCGGATTGATGGAAACTTCCTCGCGGCGTCCGATCTACTGGTTGTCGTTCACCTCCGAGTTTGAGTGTCCGTATCTGGAGGACCTTCAGGCTCGCTATCAGGTGCGCTTGCCGGACCGGAAACTGTGCGGCGAGGAACTGGACGACCTGCTGGCCCGGGGCTACCGCCGCCAGGGAAGCGTCATGTACCGCACGGCCTGTGCTGCGTGCCGGGCCTGCCAGCCGCTGCGCATCCCCGTGCAGCAATTCCGCCCCAACCGCAGCCAGCGCCGCACCTGGCGCCGGGGGCAGCAGGCGTTTCGGGTGCAGATCACCCAGCCCCAATGCGACCCGGAGCACGTGCGGTTGTTCGACCGCCATCGCTTGCTGCGGGGATTGAGCCCGGACTCGGAACCTACCTCACTGGGACAGTATTGGGAGTTCCTGGTCGATTCCTGCTGCGAAACCCTAGAGATCCAGTACCGCCTTGAAGGCCGCCTGGTGGCCGTGGCCCTGGCGGACCGGGGGCGGCAGGGGATGTCGGCCGTGTATTGCTACTTCGATCCAGACTACGCCCGCTACAGTCCCGGCACCTTCTCCATCCTTACCCAGCTCGACCTGTGCCGCCGTTGGGGGATCGAGTACTTGTACTTGGGCTTCTACGTGGCCCAAAACCGCCACATGGCCTACAAGGCCCGATTCCGCCCGCACCAGCGCCTCACGCCCCAGGGGTGGCAGGTCGTCGAAGAAGCATCCTCCTCAGCCAGCTAAGAGCCCCGTACGTGTTTAGCCTGATGGCAACCGAAGTTCGACGCCGCAGGCGTCGCAGCTCCGTAGCCGAGGGGCGTCAGCCCCCCGGGAGACAGCGTTTTTTATTTCTGTTAGCATCCCGAAGGGATGCCAGATGGAGGAACCGCTGGCTGTTTCTGGCACCCCCGGCGGGGTGCAGGGTGTGACAACGGCCGTGCTTTCCGGTGGTCTCCGCTGCGCTCCGACCACCG
>JALSGI010000765.1 GCA_026982835.1 Planctomycetota bacterium
GACTTGCTTTGATTCTTGCAACGGCGAGCCGCCGGCGTAAGCCGGCGGTTGGCCAGCGTAGCATCGGCCACAAACGGTAGCAACCGCGTGCTCACGCACGCGGCTCGCCGGAAAAAATCAACTCTTTTGCTCTGGGGGCGCTCCGTCTTGTGCTGGCACGCGAAACACGTACAAAGCTGGCGGCTCGCCTTGCCCGGTGCGGCAGCACCTGCCCAAGACCCAAGACCCAAGACCCAAGACCCCCGGTGCGGAAGCACCGGCGCACGCCGCACGCCGCACGCCGATGCGGTCTCTCCCCGCACTGACGTGAGCACGCTCCTCCGCTGGCTGAAGCTGGCGGCTCGCCGGTCAACCGCGGGCTTACGCCGGCGGCTCGCCACACCTCCAGGCCCCCAAGCCTCCACGCCTCCACGCCTCCAAGCCCTCCCCGCACTAACGTGCGGGGCTCATAATCCCAAGACCCAAGACCCAGGACCCAAGACCTGGCACGCCGATTCTCGCTCCGGGGCTCTTGT
This sequence comes from Planctomycetota bacterium, assembly GCA_026982835.1. Taxonomy (GTDB): domain Bacteria; phylum Planctomycetota; class Planctomycetia; order Pirellulales; family S012-138; genus S012-138. The sequence goes on from JALSGI010000765.1 coordinate 516, forward strand.
GGAACAGGCAGGCTCGGGGACAATGACAGCAGCGGCTGTCATTTTTCTCGTTCCCCCCTTGGCCCCACGTGCAGGAAGTTGCCCATGAGTGATTCGCCCTCGCTTGCCCAGGTGGAAAAGGTCTTGGAGCAGTTCCGCGATCCGGAGACGGGGCGCAGCGTCCGCCAGCAGAAGCAGGTGCGCGACGTGCAGTTGGAAGGAAACCAGCTGCGGTTCACCCTGGCCCTCACCTCGCACAGTCGCCTGCTTTGGGACGAAACGCGCCGGGAGCTTGAGGAGCTGTTACGGCGGGAAGTGCCGGGGCTGGAGCAAGTGGAAATCCAACTGGCCGAGCACCATCGCCCGCCGGTGCGGCAGGGCCAGGTGGGCGTGCCGGCCAAGAGCGTGATTGCCGTGGGTTCGGGCAAGGGAGGCGTGGGCAAAAGCACCGTGGCGGCCGTACTGGCCACCGGGTTGCAGCGGGCCGGGTGCAAGGTGGGCTTGCTGGATGCCGACGTGTACGGGCCCAGCATCCCCCATCTGCTCGGGGTGAACCAGCGCCCCCAGGTGGAAGAAAATCGCATCCAGCCCATCGTCGTGGACGGGCTGAAGGTGATGAGCATGGGTTTTTTGGTTCCGCGGGGGGAGGCGGTGGTGTGGCGTGGGCCGATGCTCCACGGGGCACTGATGCAGTTTTTGCGCGACACGCAATGGGAGGAGCTGGACTATCTGGTGATCGACATGCCCCCGGGCACCGGCGACGTGGCGTTGAGTCTTTCCCAGCTGCTGCCGCTCACCGGAGCGGTGGTCGTCTGCACTCCGCAGGACGTGGCGCTGCTGGATGCGGAGAAAGCCATCGCCATGTTCCGCAAGGTGAACATCCCGCTGCTGGGAATGATCGAGAACATGAGCCACTTCGTCTGCACCCAGT
>JALSGI010000766.1 GCA_026982835.1 Planctomycetota bacterium
CCACACCCCCCGGCCCAAGACCGCCGACCACGAGGCCGAGCTGCTCGACGTGCTGGAGGAAGAAACTCTGGAGCCCGAGCTGGACGAACTGGAGGAAGAAGGTCTGGAGGAGCTGGACGTGGAGCCTGGCGGCACGGGCTTGCGTTCCCCCACCGACGATCCGGTGCGCGTGTATCTGATGCAGATGGGCCAGATTCCCCTGCTGAGCCGCCAGGAGGAAATCGAAGCGGCCAAACAGATCGAACGCACCCGCACGCTGTTCCGCTACGGCATGATGACCAGCGCCTGGATTCTCCGCGGCGCGGTGCACATGCTGCGGCAGGTTCACGAGGGCAAACTTCGCCTGGATCGCACGGTGGATGTGTCGGTCACCGATCTGAAGCTCAAACGCAAAATCTCCAACTGCCTGCCGGCCCACCTGGCCACGCTGGAAAAAATCCTGCGGAGCAATCGCCGCGATTTCCGCCGGGCCATGCGGCGCAGCACGCCCAAGCCCCTGCGACGCCGGTTGCTGAAGCGGGTGGCGCGGCGCAAGCGTCGGGCCATCCGGCTGGTGGAGGAGCTGGGCCTGCGCACCCAGCGGCTGTTCCCCCTGCTGGAAGACCTGCAAAAGGTCAAGCAGCGCGTCCTGGAGCTGCGCGAGCAAATGGCCCGGCTGAACAAACGCCAGGCCGAGTACGCCCAACTGCGACGCGAGCTGGTGCGGCTGCTGGTGCTGGTGGAAGATACGCCCGAGGGGCTGCGCCGCCGCGTGGAAAAGACGCTCCGCTGGCAGGAAGCCTACGATGCGGCCAAGCGGGTGCTTTCGGCCGGCAACCTGCGGCTAGTGGTCTCCATCGCCAAGCGCTACCGCAACCGGGGACTGAGCTTCCTGGACCTGATCCAGGAAGGGAATACCGGCTTGATGCGGGCGGTGGACAAGTTCGAGTATGCCCGCGGCTACAAGTTCTCCACCTACGCCACGTGGTGGATTCGCCAGGCCATTACGCGGGCCATCGCCGACCAGAGCCGCACCATCCGGCTGCCGGTGCACATGCTGGATACGATGAGCCGGGTGCGGGCCGTGCACCGGCAGTTGTTGCAGGAGTTGGGCCGCGAGCCCACGCTGGAAGAAATCGCCCAGGCGGCCGAGCTGCCGCTGGAAGAGGCCCGCTGTGTGTTCAAAATGACCCGTCAGCCGGTCTCCCTGGATCAGCCCGTGGGAGACCAGGAAGACGCCTACTTCGGCGAGTTCCTGGAAGACTACCGCGAGGACGACCCGCTGCGGGACATGACCTACCAGACGCTGCGGGAGCGGATCGAAGACGCCCTGCACACGCTCTCCTACCGGGAGCGGGAGATCATCCGCCTCCGCTTCGGCCTGGCCGACGGCTACAGCTACACGCTTGAAGAAGTGGGCAAGATCTTCTCGGTGACCCGGGAGCGCGTGCGGCAGATCGAGGCCAAGGCGGTCAAGAAGCTGCAACACCCCACCCGGGCCGCCCGGCTCAGCTCGTTTGTCAACCAACTGCCCAGCCAGCAAGGCTAGACCAAGCGGCTATTTTTTCTTCTTCGGGCCCGGCAGCGGAGCGCGCCGTCGGGCCTGGGGGTTTTCCGGGTTGATCTGGATGTCGCTGGGATTGACCCAACCGGCCCGCACGTCCTCCCCTCGTAAAAACCGCTCGTAGAAGAACCTTCCCCGGGGGTTGGCGTGCGGGTAGCGGTCAAACACCTCGCCGCGGCCGAACATCCGCGGATCGCCCTGGCGGCGTAGCTTTGTCTCCATCTCGGAGCGGAGCTTCCGCACCAGCTCGCGATGTTCCGGTTTGTCGGCCAGGTTGTGCAGGCAGTCGGGGTCTTCCTGCACGTTGTAAAGCTCCACCGGCGGGCGTTTGCCGAAGCAAAGCTCCCAGAGGTGGTGGCCCTTTTTCGTATCGCGCAGATTGAGCACCACGGTTTTGGTGGGGCTGCCGTCGCAGTTCAGGTAGCCGGTCTCGGGGTTGCCTACCGGCCACCGCGACGGCTCGTAGTTGACAAGCAGCAGCCAGGGGCCGCGGCGGATGCCCCGCACCGGGTAGCCCTGATCGTGCGGGCGCCCCAGGTCGTGCCGCTCCTTGCCCAACAACAGGTGGTCGCGTGCCGGGTCGATTTGCCCTTGTCGGTCCGATTTCAACAGCGGCAACAAGCTGCGGCCGACCATGGGGGCCATGCCGCTTTCTTGCCAGGAGATGCCGGCCAGCTCCAGGATGGTGGGGGCCAGGTCGGTAAAGTCCACAAAGTCGCTCACCTTGCGGCCCGGGTGCTTGATCCCCGCCGGCCACATCACCGCCAGCGGCACGTGGATGCCGTCCTCGTAGCATTGGCCCTTGACCCGGGGAAACGGCATCCCGTGGTCCGAAGTGACGATCACCACCGTGTTGTCCAGCAGCCCGCGACGCTCCAGCTCTGCAAGCATCCGGCCCAGGTGGCGGTCGAAGTGCTCCACTTCCACGGCGTAGTCGAGCATGTCGTTGCGCACGGTGGGCACATCGGGCCAGTAGCCGGGCACGCGGCGAATCTGCTCGGGGCGTTTGCCGGCCCGGCGGCCGGAGCCGGACTCGTAACGGCGGTGCGGCTCGTAGCCGCCGTACCAGAAACACCAAGGGCGCCCTTGGGGGAGCGAGTCGAGAAAATCGCGGAAATTGGCCGCGTAGTCGATGCGGCTGATTCCCTTGGCCGGGGGCGGGGCAAAACGCTTGTGGAACCGCTTGCCGGTCATGGCCCGGGGCTTGCCGTCGGCCGTTTTGGCCACGCCGGGACCCCAGCCCTTGCCGGTGTAGCCCACCGCGTAGCCGTGTTCGGCCAGCACTTCGCTCCACAGCTTGAACTTGGCCGGAAAGTAAGGCCAGTGGTTGGCCGCCGCTTCCAGCTGCCAGCTGTGACGGCCGGTGAGGATGATGCTGCGGGCAGGAGCGCACTTGGGATTGGGCGTATAGGCCCGAGTGAACAGCACCCCTTGCTCCACCACGCGATCAAACGCCGGAGTCTGCACCCACGAGCAGCCCAGGCAGCTGGCGTGCCCGTAGGACCAGTCATCGGCGATGGCAAACAGGATGTTGGGGCGCCGGGCCGGCTCCTCGGCGGGGGAGGTTGCTCTGGCTGGGCCAAGCAGCATCACTAGGGCCAAAAGCCAAGTGGCACGTTGCATCATGGGTTCTCCTCGACCGAACAAGGCGTGGACTCGATCCTTCGGGGTGGTAACAAAAACAGCAGCCGGCCGGGGGGGAAGACCAGCCCTTGTTCTTGCTCTGGAGCGGAAGCTCCCAATAGCTGCGGCCCTGCCGCCTCCGGGAGCTTCCGCTCCCGGCTCGCCGTTCTCCGCCGGCTGAAGCCAGGTACGTGTTGGCCAGCTGGCACATCACTTGGTTTGGCGCTTCCATGCCAGGAGAGAATAAGCGTTTTTTCTTGCAAGTGGCGAGCCGCCGACTTCAGTCGGCGGAGAAAATCGACACGCGTTTTTTCTTGGCTCTCCCCGGACTGAAGTCCGGGGCTCGCCACTGGTGCTTCCGCACCGGGCAGGAAAAAGCGTGTTTTGTGGAAAACAACGTACCTGGTGGACTTGCTTTAATTCTTGCAACGGCGAGCCGCCGGCGTAAGCCGGCGGTTGGCCAGCGTAGCATTGGCCACAAACGGTAGCAACCGCGTGCTCACGCACGCGGCTCGCCGGATAAAAATCAACTCTTTTGCTCTGGGGGCGCTTCGTCTTGTGCTGGCACGCTAAACACGCACTTAGCCCGGGGAGAGCCGAATAAGCGCATTGCGTTATTTTTCTCCGCGGGCTTACGCCGGCGGCTCGCCAAGCATCCACGCCCTCCCCGAGCTGAAGCTCGGGGCTTGCCCGGTGCGGAAGCACCTGACGCAAGCCGCAAGCCAGCGCAACACCAGCTTACGCTCCGCCCCTGCCGGACGCAAACCAAGGAACTTGCGCTGGCTCTGTCAATCCAGATTGGCCGGCAGGCGATGGCCCAGCTTATCGCGCTTGGTGGCCAGGTACTGCACGCGGAACTGGTTGCTGGGGGCGATGATCGGCACCTGATCGACCACCGTCAGATCGTAGCCGCCGTAGATGAAGGCATCGGTCTTTTTGGGGTTGTTGGTCAGCAGCCGCACCCGCGACAGGCCCAGGTCCTTAAGAATCTGAATCCCGATCCCGTAATCGCGCATGTCGGCCCGGTGGCCCAAGGCGAGGTTGGCTTCCACCGTGTCCAGCCCGTTGTCCTGAAGCTGGTAGGCCTTGATCTTCTCCACCAGCCCGATCCCCCGGCCCTCCTGCGGCAGATAGACCAGCACGCCGGCCCCTTCCTGGCTGATCTGGGCCAGGGCCATGTGCAACTGGTCGCCGCAGTCGCAGCGCAGCGAGTCGATCAAATCGCCGGTGAAGCAGGAGGAGTGCAGCCGCACCAGCGGAGCGTCCACCTCGCTCAAGGTGCCGAAGACCAGCGCCAAGGGGTTCTGGTTCTCGTACTGCACCTGATAGACGATGATCCGCCCCATCCCGTAACGCGTGGGCAGTTGGGCTTCGGCCAGGCGGTGCACCAGCTTTTCCCGCACGCGGCGGTAGCGGATCAGTTGCTCGATGGAGATGATGGGCAAGTTGTGCTTTTGGGCCAGCTGGAACAGGTACTCCCGGTCGGCCCGATTGCCGCTGGAGTCCAGGATTTCGCAGAGCACCCCGGCAGGCTTGAGTCCGGCCATGCGGGCAAGATCCACGGCCGCCTCGGTGTGTCCGGCTCGCCGCAGCACGCCGCCTTCTTTGGCCACGATGGGGAACAGGTGGCCGGGGCGTACGAAGTCCGAAGGCTTGCTACCCGGATCGAGAATGGCCTTGATCGTGCGGGTGCGCTCCGGCACGGTGATGCCAGTCTTGGCCGTGCGGTGGTCCACCGGCACGGTGAAGCTGGTGCGCAAGGGGGCGGTGTTGGTCTGCACCATGGGGGCCAGTTCCAGCCGGGCGGCCACGTCCGGCAGGATCGACATGCACAACTGCCCCCGGCCGCTGAGCATGAAGTTGAGCGTCTCGCAGGTGATCTTCTCGGCCGCGCAGACAAAATCCCCTTCGTTCTCCCGGTCCTCGGCATCGACCACGATCACCACGCGGCCCTGGCCGATGGCCTCCACGGCTTGCTCGACGGTGGAAAAACGCGTTTCGGGAGACATGGGCACCACAGGGGCAAAAGGCGGCAGGAAGGCAGTTGGCCGCAATCCATTATAGCCCCGGCAGCCATCCTCAGGCGAGAGGGGCAATGGCGTGTCGAAGGAGCTTGGGGCTTCGCGCTGCAGAAGGGGACGTAGCCCCGGCATCCGGTCCCCAGGGCCGACGTCGCCGGCCTTCGCCCAGATTTCAGTGAGGGAGGTCCTCATAAACTACTCCAGCAGCCACATCGCAGCTGAAGGCGAGCCGCCAGCTTTAGCAGGAGGACGGCGCCAAGCCGTCGGCCACTGGGAGCTTCCGCTCCAGGCAGGCATGATGTTCAGCACCAATACACCGCCGGCGAGCCGGGAGCGTCAGCTCCAGGAGGAGAACGGCGCGTGTAGTCTTGGATATTGAACACAGAGCTCCGCACGTCAGTGCGGGGAGAGACAGCATCGGCTTGCGCTGGAGCTTCCGCTCCGAAGTGAGAACAAACGCCAATTCTTGCAACCGGCGAGCCGCCGACTTCAGTCGGCGGAGAAGATCGACGTGCGTTTTTTCTTGGCTCTCCCCGGACTGAAGCCCGGGCTCGCCGAGTCACAATAAGCGCCGACTCGAACACCAACCGGCCAGCCGCGCACCGTCAGCCGACGGTTGCTCCGAATAAAACAACCACCGACACGGTTCCAAACAACCGCGTGCTGACGCCCGCGGCTGGCCGGGCGAGCATCTGCCTGCTTTTGATCTGAAAACGTTCCGTCTCGTCCCGGCACGCGAAACACCTACGCAAGCGAAGAGCGAACCCCGTTCAACCTCCCCTACGCTTCGGCCAGGCGGTCCCAGTCCACCTGCTGGTCCGGGTCCAGCCGCGGCAGCTGGTCCAGGGGAACCAGGTGCCCGTACTTCTGCGAACCGGCCGTGTTGAACACCACCACTTGTTCTTCCCGGCCGATCCAGCCTCGATCCACCAGGTGTTTCAGCGCCGCCACGCACGCGCCGGCCTCGGGGCAAAACGAGATGCCCTCGGCCGCCGTGGCCCGAGCCGTCCAGAGCAGAATCTCCTCATCCGGCACCGCCACGGCCGTGCCCTGGCTTTCCCGCAGCACGTCCAGCATCATGAAGTCGCCCACGGCCGCCGGTACGCGGATGCCGCTGGCCACCGTGTGCGGATTGGGGAACGGTTCGGCAAACCGCTCGCCCCGCTCGAACGCCCGCACCACCGGGGCACACCCGGCCGACTGCACGGCTACCATCCGCGGCATACGCTGGCTGCGCAGGAACCCCAAGGCACGTAGCTCCTGGAAGGCTTTCCACATGCCAATCAGTCCCGTGCCGCCGCCGGTGGGGTAGAGGATCACATCGGGCAACTGCCACTGGAACTGCTCGGCCAGCTCCAGGCCCATCGTCTTTTTCCCCTCCAGGCGATACGGCTCCTTGAGCGTGGAGACGTCGAACCACTGCATCGGCTCCATCCCCTGGCGGACCAGGCGACCGCAGTCGGTGATCACCCCGCGCACCAGGAACACCCGCGCCCCGGCCAGCACCGCCTCGGCCACGTTCACCTGGGGGGTGTCCTCGGGCATGAACACCCAGGCTTCCATGCCGGCCCGGGCCGCGTAGGCAGCCATCGCCCCCCCGGCGTTGCCCGCCGTGGGAATGGCCACCCGCTGCACGCCGAAGTGCCGGGCCATCGAAATGGCCATCGCTTGCCCGCGGCTCTTGAAACTGCCCGTGGGAAGATGCGATTCGTCCTTCACCCACAACTGCTCCAGTCCCAGCTCCCGGCCCAGGCGAGGACAGGGCAAAAGCGGCGTGATCCCCTCGCCCAGGCTCACCCGCTCCTGGGGCCGGGGCACCGGCAGCAGCTCGTCATAGCGCCACATGGTGGCCTCGCGCCGCGACCATTGTTCCGGGCTGGCTGCTTGCCGCACCGCCTCCAAGTCGTACCGCACCCACAGCGGGCGGTCTTGGTGCATGGTGAGCAACTGGTCCTTGGGCAAGCGGGTGCCGTCGATAGCTGCTTCCAGGTGGGTGACGAACGTGCCCATCGAGCCTCCCTTTTCTCCAGGCGCAACAGGGATCACTAGCCACATGCATAAAGTGGCCATTGTGCCGCGTTTTGGCCCTGGAGGCTACCGGGTCGCGGAAGAAAGGGGCTCTTGGCTCTCCGGCGGCTTGGACTCTTCCTGCAGGAGTGGCTCCTCCTGGGCACTGGCCTTCAGCAGCGCGGCCACCCGAGCGCGGTTGACCACGTAATAGATCAATCCCACGGCAGCCACCACCAGCGTCACCGCGCGAAACGCCAGGCAAACCACCAGCCCCGTCCCCCGCACCACCCCCGGCGACTGTAGGTAGAGAAACTCCATCACCGCCTCCATCGCTCCCAGGCCGCTCAGCGGCAGCGGCAGCGCCCCGGCCAGGATGGAAAGCGGCACGATCAAGAAATGCTCGCCCAGACTGGGCGCTTGGCCCGGCAATGCCCGCGACAGGGCAAAAATACACAGCGTCGAGCAGCTATGCACGCCGAAGCTCATCCCCGTGGCCAGCACCAGCGCCGGCCAGCGGCGACGGTAGATGGCCAAAGCCCCCAGCACACGAGCCGCCACCGGGCCCACACCCGGCCAGGAGGCCACCCAGCGGGCGAACCGCCCTTGGGTCACGCCCGGGGTGAGCACCAGCAGCAACCCCGCGGTGCTTCCAGCGGCGGCGATCAGGGCCGCAGCGCTGATCGAGCGGATTTCCGGCTCCACCGAAGCGTAGGCCCCCGTCCAAAGCACCGTGGCGGCAGCTACCAGAAACAGGGCATACAGGCCGATGATGCGATCCACCACCACCGAGGCCACGGCCAGCGTGCGCCGGCCGGGTTGTTCGCGGGCGATGAAGATGGCCTTGAACAGGTCCCCGCCCACATTGCCCAAAGACACGAAATTGAACAAATACCCCAAAAATCCCAGTCTAACAGCATCCGCCATGCGGAAAGGCACATCCAGCACCCGTACCAGCAGCCACCAGCGGGCGAACGTGATAAGGACCATCGTCAGGCACAGAGCCACGGCCAGGCCCGCCAGCGGCCAGTCTTTTTCGTACTGCCGCAGGTTGTCAAACGCCTCGCTTGCGCCGATAATAAGATACGCAAGCAGCCCTGCCGAGATGGCGATTTTCAGCAGTAACACCAAGTAGCGTTTCAACTTGGCTCTTCTCCCACCCGTACCAAAGGTTGCTTGACACCAGCGGAGGCTCCTTGTAGCCTATGCAACCGGAGGTGGGCAAGGCCAGTGGAAACGCAGCAACTTTGGGGGATTAGCTCAGCTGGGAGAGCGTCTGGCTGGCAGCCAGAAGGTCAGGGGTTCGAGTCCCCTATCCTCCAACTTGTTATCTGGTAAGGGGTTGCATTAGGGGCAGGGTGAATTGCTCTCCAGTGGCGGTTTTGCCAGCGGTGGGGCTGCGCAAGGTTCGCGGATTCTTGCCCGGTTGGGGAACGGAGTGCTGCGGGTAGCGTGCCGCAGCGTGTGAGACATTTGTTGAGGCGGGCCATGCCGGGGGGCCTTTTACTTTCGCAGATCGTAGCAGCTCAGGTGGTTCGGGCTGCGAAGGTAGAGGTGCCCGGCGGCCAGGGCGGGCAGGGCCAGCACGCGGCCTTGGGCAAGCCGGGCCTGGGCCAGCGGCTGGTAACGCCGCGGATCGGCCCGCAGCAACACCAACGTGCCGTCGGTCTTTTGGGCCAGGAGGAGTTTCCCGGCCGCAATCAGCGTGGCCTTGCCGAACCCGGCCTGGCGCCAGAGCACCTTCCCTTGCACGGGGTCCACGCAGCGAAGCTCGGCCACGCCCACATCCTCCCGACCGTGAATGCCGTAGAGTGCCCCGTCCACCAGCACCGGGGTGGTGAACTGGGCCGAAAGCACATCGTCCCGTTGCCACAGCACGCCGGCGGAGTCTTTGCCCACTTCCAGCAGCCGCGCTCCGATCCCGTAGCTGGCCGTAAGAAACACCCGGTTACCCGGCAGCACCACAGGATTGGCTGCGTTGACCGTCGGCCCCCGGCGGCCGAAAGGCACTTGCCACAGCACGCGGCCCGTGGCGGGGTCCAGACCCAGCGTCACCAACCGGGTGACGAACACCACCTGGGGCACGCCGGCCAGGGTGGCTTGCACCGGGGAGGAGTAGCTGGCCCGGTGGCGCGTCTGTTGCCAGAGCACGCGCCCCGTTCGGGCGTCGAAGGCTACGATTCCTGCCCTGCGGGAAGCCGCTCCCAGGTTTACCAGCAGGCGTCCTTGGACCAGGATGGGCGAGCTGCCTGCGCCGAAGTAGCCTTCTTCCACCGGGGTGATCCACTGCCGCAGCTCGTGCTGCCAGAGCACCTGGCCGTCCTCCAGCCGCAGGCAGCGCAGTCCGCGATCGGCCCCATAGAGGTAAACTCGACCATCGGCCACCAAGGGCACGCAGCGTGGGCCGCTGTCGTCCAGGATAGTGCTCTGGTAGCGAGTGGGAAATCGCCGCCGCCAGAGGCGTTTGCCGGTGGCCGCTTCGAGGCAATCCACCACTTCCTCCCCGTCCAGGCGATGGAACAACACCACGCGCCGGCCCACCACGGCCACCCCGGCCACGCCTTCTCCGGCCGGCACTTGCCAGCGTCGCGGGGGGCCGTCGGCGGGCCAGGAGGTGGCCAGCTCTGGCCCCGGCGGGGCGATGCCGTTTCGCTGGGGGCCCAGAATCTGCGGCCAGTCCTGGCCCGAGGCTTGCTCCACTGCCAGGGCAACACACAAGCCGGCCAACACCAGCACGTGCAGCAGCAGGCGGCGGCAAAGACGTAGCGGTAGCTTGCTCACCCAAAAGGCCTCCTGGTTCAGGATGCAGAACTTGCTTGCCGGACTTTCAGTATCCGCCGTAGAGATTCCGGTGCAAGAACAAACGC